>JANWLQ010000181.1 GCA_025450725.1 Terriglobales bacterium | reverse complement strand
GTTCCGCGACGAATTAGAGTCCGCGATCTCTCAATTGTTGCGGTCGCCTCTGCTGGGGCGTCAGTGGCCTCTACGCGGCGCGCCCAACGTGCGTCGCGTACTCCTTCAACGCACCCGCTACTACTTGTATTACCAGTTGGAATTTGATTGGATCAATGTTGTTGCCGTATGGCATTCTCGGCGCGGGTCCGAGCCCAAGCTCTGATCACGGGCGCCCGTTTCGGACTTAACCCTCAAACTCCGCCAGCGCCCGCGTCGTGTCGAACAAGCTCGGCTGAGCCAAGAGCACGAACGGCTGATCGGGTTCACTCCGGCTCCGCTCCGACGCCTCGATCTCCCCCAGGGTTCCGCCCAAGTGGACGGTTCCCGCCCGGCTGCACTCCTTCGCCGTCCACGGAATCGGACCGGCCAACGCCCAGTCCATCTTAAAGACCCCAGCCCCCCGCCGGTAGCGCTGTAACCGCGACCGATACCCAGCCGGCATCCGGTCGCCCGTTAGCCGCAACAAACCTTCGGGCGAGGTGTCGCACATCACGATCTCCGCCCCGTCAATTTCACCCAGATTTTCCACCCGCTGCCCGACCAATACTTCGCCACCCAACGACCGGAGGTACCGAACCATGGCATCGGCGATCGCCTGCGACCCGCCCACCGCCAGCGGCCAACCCGCCCGGTGCGCCGCCGCGGCCAATATGGCCGCGATCGCGCTCGCCCCCCAGGTTTCGAGTGGCAGCACCGAATGGGCGGCAAGCCCCGCCCATAGCGCCCGGCCACCCTCAGTCTTAAACCGCCTTGCCGTCCAGCTCGCCGGCGGCAGTGCCCTTACCCCAAATCGCGCCATCGCTACTGGATGTCGCGGCCATCCTATTGGTCCCAGCGCGTCCCGCTCGATCGCTGGCCAGTTCTCGACCATCGGTGTCATCAGCCGCCGGTACCAACTGCCATCCTTCCCCAGTCCGGAACAGGTCTCTTCCAGCGACTCAGCCAGTATTGCCGCCCCACCACTATCCAACGGATGAGCCAGCGCTAATGGAGGATTGATCCACCTCAACCCAAAGCGATACAGAGGCAGCGACCCCAAAAACCGTGTCGCGACCGCCATTGGCTGCACCGCCGAACACACATCGTGCCGGAACCCAGCCAAGGTGAGTTCCTCGGTCCGCATTCCACCGCCCCACCCTGTCTCGGCTTCAAAGACCCGAACCTGCCACCCATTCTGTGCCAAAACAATAGCAGCCGCCAGACCATTGGGCCCGGATCCAACAACCACCGCTCTTTTGTGAAGCTCTTTCATTGTGAAAGATACGTTACGGATACACCATCACGCAACCATCACGCAATCGTCGCAAGCATCTCTCCTACTAGAACTCCCAATTAAACAAGTAAATACATAAACAGTAGCCGTAGACGCGGTCGTTCTGTGGATTTTACGTACAAACCTAGTAATACCAACTATTTACGATTATAAACCCCTATGTAAAACAAAACCAATCTGGGTCTCCCTGCGCATTAAAATCGTCGATTCTAGCCCGGCCACAGCCCAACCACAGCTTTTCCACAAGATTATGGTAGTGATTCACAGTGAAGCTCCGTCAGCCCTGCCGATCCAGACGGCTTGACCTGGTTCCAGCCAACCGCAATTGTGTTAAATCGTACACAAAGCTCGTGTACGGTCTGCAGCATCTCCTGTCCGGGGGCAGCATCCGCCTGGGTTACCCCGATCAGAATGCGCGCTTGATCCCGATCGAGATTACCCAGTTCCGACATCACCGCTTTCGCCTGGTCGCCTCCCGCCTTCCCGACCGCGTCGTACCCATCCACGGTCGCATGCAGCCCGGCGACCAGCTCCTGCGCGGCGCCAAGCTGGGTTCCCAAGTCGTGCTGCGTCACAGACGTTAGCCGTGGGTCGAGTCGTACCATCAATGGCTCGGTCAACGTCTGTCCGCCCGCCGTCAGCCGCACCTGGTACTGCCCTGGCAGTACCATAGGCCCCTGCGGCTCATGCCATGGAGTGTTGTGCGGTATGGCGTGGTCGGCCAGAGTATATTCAAAATAGTCCGTATGTACGCCGAAATACGTGTACAGCAAGTAAGGAGGATCTGGATAGCGCAGATTCCACACAAACCGGTTTTCGCCGGCGTGGTTCGGCAGCACGCTCGGCGGCGCCAGCCAGTAATCCGGAACGTTGACCTTATAAGGCAAGCGCGCTGCGCCCTGGTCGCTAAACGTGCGCACCACCTGCCCGGCGGAGTCCAGAATCTCCATCTTCAGCCCACCCGTCATTGCTGCAGGCAAGTAATAGTCAAGGATTGCCCCGTCAGGCGGGTTCTCCGAGCTTGGCATCTCCGGATTCAACGGCGTATCGGTGTAGGTATCCCACTGCAACCGGATAGTCGGCGTCGGCGCATACAGCCGCGCCGCGTCTGTTGCGGCGTTGTCTGACAATTGTCGTAACATCCCTATGTCGTCGAGTGCCCACAACCCCCGGCCGTATGTCGCAACCACCAGGTCATTCTGTTCAATTGCCAGATCCCGGCAACTGGCGTTGGGCAGATTCAGCTCCAAGCTCTGCCAATGCCCCCCTGTGTCAAACGAAGCAAACACTCCAGAATCAACAGCGGCAAAGAGAAGGCTCGGTTTAACTGGGTCTTCACGCATCCCATGGACCGCCGCGCTGGGTAATCCGCCCACAACCGGCTGCCAAGTCTTGCCGCCATCCGACGTTCGTAGTATTGGCGGCGGCTCAACCGCTCCGGCCGCGACTGAAGCGCCACGTCCGCCCCTCCCCGAAACCACCACGTACGCCACATTGCCGTCACTGTGTCCGGCCTCGACTTCGACCACCGCGCCGGCCAGCCCAGTCGGCGTCACGTCACTCCAGCTCGTCCCATTATCCCGTGTAAGCTGTACCTTGCCCGACGAGGTCCCCACCCAAATCGTCCCTGCTGCGACGGCAGAGGGAGCGATGGTCGAGATTGCGCCGTTCCCGTCCGTCAGGTCGGGACTCGCCGCCGTCCAGTGCCGGCCCTCGTCCGAGGTCCGCAGCAAGTACTGTGTCCCGATATAGAGCACGCGTTGATCCGTCGGCGAAAACTCCATCGGTGGCGAGCCCGCCTCGCGATAGGCCGCGTTGCGCTCGAAGACATGCTGAGTCTGTCCGGTCGTATGGTCCACCCGCAAAATGCTGCCGTACCAACCGGTAGCGTAAAGCACATTCGGGTGTAACGGGTCAGGCGTAATCCGCGCCGTCTCAAACCCATTCGTCGTGTACCAGTCCCGGTAGGTGATCTCCCCCGCGTTGCTCCGGATCGGTACCGCCACCGTCCCACTGTCCTGCTGCGACGAATACATGAAGAAAGGGAACTGATGGTCGGTCGTGACGTTATAGAGCTGCGCCGTCGGCTGGTTGTACCAGGTCGTCCACGTATGCCCCCCGTTCATGCTCACCTCGGTGCCTTGATCCACCGCCAGCGCCATATTCAGCGGATTGGTCGGGTCAATCCAGAAGTAGTTGAAATCGTCCCCGCTCGGCGCACCGGTGAAGGATTCCCAGGTTGCCCCCGCGTCCGTCGAGCGGTAGAACGACGTTTGGGTCGCATACAGCACGTTCGCATTGGTCGGGTCCACCTGAATATCGTGGAATTGCCCGCCCCCGATCAACCGCGGATCGGTCGTCGTCTGCCGCCAGTGCCCGCCGGCATCGTCCGACCGGTAAACCCCTTGCGCCATATAGGCATAAAGCCGCGCGCCATGAAACCCCGGCGCCACGCTCAGCGCCACTGTACCCCGCCCGCGTTCCGGCAGCCCGCTACTCCCGGTCGCGACCCAGTGCGCGCCTTCGTCGTTCGATCGGTAAATCGGAGGATCGGGTGTCGCCGTGGCCGCCGCCACCCGTCCGCCCCGTGCCCCCCGCGCCCGGCCGGCGCTGTACACCACGCGCGCATCCTCTGACGCAAAAACCAGCGCGCTGCTGCCCGCCATGGCCGCGTCCGGTGCCAGCACCGTCGCAAAACTCACCCCGCCATTGCTTGACCGCACCAGCCCGGCGTCCGACGATGCCGCCATCACCACCCGCGGGTTATGCGGATCAATCACAATCGCCGCCACCGCGTGTCCGTCGAGCGCCACCAGCGTGAACGTCTCACCGCCATCGGTTGACCGGTACAGCCCATTGCGTTCCCCCTGGCCCGAGGCGCCAATGTAAACAACCGACGGCGCCGAAGGCGCTACCGCCACCGCGCCAATTCCAGTCAGCCGCACCCCATCGCTAACGTTCTGCCAGGTGCGCGCCCCGTCGGTCGTCCGCCACGCACCGCTGCCGGCGGTTCCCATGTAATAAATCGCCGGATTGCCTGGTACCCCAACCACCGACGTGCTCTTGCCCCCGCGGAGCGGTCCAATCATCCGCCATTCCAGCCCGCTTTTCGGAGCCGTGTAGAGCGAAGCGTTTACCTGCCCCAGGGCCGGAATGGCGAGCAAAACTGTCACGCCAAGGCCAAAGTTGCGAATCCTGCGTTGTTTCATAGTGTCTCTCGCTTATAATCCAACCACATGTCCCGAGGACCGATCGTACGTCAGTCGCTGGCTTCAGCCGTTGCCGAGAAGCTCCGCGACAAGATTATCCTAGGCGAGCTGCATGAGGGCGAACAATTGCGGCAGGATGCGATTGCCGCCGAACTCCAGGTCAGCCGTATCCCGGTGCGCGAGGCCTTCCGCGAACTCCTCGCCGAGGGACTGATTGACATTAATCCCAATCGCGGCGCCGTGGTCTCCGCCCTCGCCCCCGGCGAAATCGAAGAGCTCTTCCGCATCCGCGCCTTGTTGGAATCCGAAGTCCTCCGCGCCTCCATCCCCAATCTCACCGCCGCCCAGTTCGCCGTGGCCGAAAGCCTGCACGAGCGTTTCCGCCGCGACCTCGACGACGCCAGCCACATCAGCGCCTGGGGTCGCCTCAACCACCAGTTCCACGCCGCCCTCTATGCCGGCGCCAACATGCCCCAGTTCAACGCCTTGTTGCGCAACGTCAATAACAACGGCGAACGCTACACCCGCCTGCAGTTGTTCTTGACCGAGGGACGCGAGCGCGCCATCGCCGAGCACCAGCGCCTGCTCGAGCTCGCCCGGGCCCGCGACGTGGATGCCGCCTGCCTGCTCCTCGATCAACACATCCGCACCGCCGGTCGCTCCCTGCGCACACTGCTCGAACAGCGCCGCGCCGGCCGCGCCTAGCGAGCCTCCGGGGTGCACACCAGGCGGTAAATGTCGCTAGCGGGAAGGTGGGCAATGCGATCCGCGGTGAACGCCTGTATCTCGGGATGTTCGTACGCCTCAAACACATAACCGCCGGCGAGCAACGGCCCCAGAGCCGCAACCGGATCAAGACCCCGCCGGCGGAGCATGGCGCAGTGCCACTCCAAAATTAAAATCGGCCGATGCCGCGCCAGCATTGCGGTCGAACCCGCAAGGGCCTCGGCCTCATAACCCTCAACGTCGAGTTTTACCAGGTCCGGGCCCAACCCCAGCCGCTCGCAGATGCTGTCCAAGGTCTCGACTTTGACCTGCACCACCGCGTCCTCCGTGCCGGGATGGAGATGGTTGTCAATCACAAGCATGTCCACAAATCCGGTATGGAGCGTGAGTTCGCCCCGCGCCGCGCCGGCGGCGACCGGCACCTGCGCCCAGGGAATGGACGCGCACACCGACCGGTTTTTTTCCAACAGTGGCCAAGCCGCGGGCGATGGCTCGACCGTGACAATGCGGCTTGCGGCATGGCCGCGGGCACAGCAGCACAGGCTGAAGACTCCGTGGTGGGCGCCCACGTCGAGCACCTGCATTCCCGGCCGCAGCACGCGGGTCAGTGCCGCCATTGTGGGCTGCTCATAGCGCAGCCAGTATTTGAGATCCTCCCAACCCTCGGGATGCACCGGCACCCGCCAGCCCGCGGCCGCTCGCACGAGAACACCGCCTCCACCGCGCGCCGCCGAGTGCGCCCGGTGCCAACTGCCGCGCAAACGACGGTAAAGAGGGCGCAGCGCCATTCGGTTTGCCCCTAACCCGACACCGGCGGCCCCACCGGCTTCGTCCGCCGCCGCCGGAACACTATCCGCACCGGGTCGCGCGTGATCCTTCCCTCCAGCCGCCGCGCGATGCCCAGCGGATTGGCGTCCAGCAAGCCCGCCCGCAGCGCAAACTCCGCCGCGTCCTGGAAGCATACCGGCCGCGCAAACCGCAGAATCGCGCGCGTGCCAACCGACGTCTCGCCGCTCGACGACGCCGGATACGGTCCGCCGTGCACCATCGCGTGCGTCACCGCCACGCCCGTCGGAAATCCATTCAGCACCAGCCGCCCCACCCTCGCCGCCAGCACGTGCAGCAGCTCGGCATTTTCCCGCAAGTCCTCATCGGTTCCATGCACGGTCGCCGTCAGGTGTCCTTCCAAGCTGCGTGCCAGCTCCAGCAACTGGGCGGGCGTGTGCCGCACCACCAGCGTGGTTGGCCCAAAGAGTTCTTCCGCCAGCTCCGGCGACTCGAGGAGCCGCTCGGCCGCGGTCTCAAACAACAGCGCGCCGGTGTTCGTCAATCGCTCCACCCCGCGCGTCTCTCCCCGCGTCGCGCTCCCCGCGCGAAACGCCTCCGCTATGCCCGCTGTCAGCATCGGCGCCTCGGGCGTTGCCGCCATGGCGCGCTGCAGCTCGCCCCGCATTGTGTCCCCCGCTGCGCCATGCGCCACCATCACCAGGCCCGGCTTGGTGCAAAATTGTCCCACGCCCAGCGTGACCGAAGCGTGCAGCCCGCGCGCGATCTCCGCCCCGCGGTCCGCCATGGCTCGCGGCAAAATAAACACCGGGTTGCTGCTGCCCATCTCGGCAAACACCGGAATCGGCGCCGGTCGCGCCGCCGCCGCATCCATTAAGGCCCGCCCCCCGCGCAGTGAACCGGTGAACCCCACTGCCCGCACCGCCGGATGCCGCACCAGCGCCAGGCCAACCTCAATGCCGGCGTCATACAAAATGGCAAACACGCCGACCCCGAACCCGCACTCCGCCACAGCCGCCTCAATCGCCTCCGCCGCCAAGCGGCTCGTCCCCGGGTGCGCCGGGTGCGCCTTCACGATCACCGGATTCCCGCCCGCCAGCGCCGACGCCGTGTCCCCGCCCGCCACTGAAAACGCCAGCGGAAAATTACTCGCCCCAAAAACCGCCACCGGTCCCAGCGGACGCAGCATACTCCGCAAGTCCGGTTTTTACGGAACCCCGTCCTGCGCCGGAATTCGGCGATCCAACCGCGCATCCACCCACGAGCCTTCCTCGACCACTTCGGCAAACAGCCGCAGTTGGTTGGCGGTGCGCGTCGTTTCACCCTGCAGCCGCGCCGCCGTCAGCCCCGTCTCGAGCTGCGCCCGCGCCACCAGCGCCTCCCGCCGCGTCTCGATCTGCACCGCGATCTCGCGCAGAAAATGCGCCCGCTCCGCCCCGCTGCGCTGGCCATACGTCGGCGCCGCCTCAGCCGCCGCGGCCGCCGCCCGCTCGATCTCGGCCACCGATGAGGAACGAAATTCCGGTTCCAGCGTCGCCCCCGTCGCCGGATTCAGGGCGTGAAATGTGGTTGCCATTCAGCTAGTGTAGAGAAATCCCCTGCCAACCGTTCTGAAAAATCGCTCGCCGCTCCCGCAACCGCTTTGGGTTGCGGGGTGGGGCGGCGGGTTGGAGCGAAGGGAGGCGAGCCTCAGTCTGCGGTGACCGGCGTCGGCCTCGCCTTGAGCGCGGCGTGAATTACCGCCAGTGCCTGCGTCCGCTCCGCGCCCGACACCACCAGCCGCGGCGGTCTCACCCGTTCGCTGCCGTGCCCCGCCTCCTGCTGCATCAGCTTGATCAACTGCACAAACTTCGGAACCGTGTCCATGCGCAGCAGCGGCAGCAGCCATTGGTACAGCCGCATCGCGTGCTCCTTCTCGCCGCGCTGTGCCGCTTCAAACATTTCCACCGTCTCCCGCGGCAACGCGTTCGTCACCCCCGCGATCCATCCCACCGCGCCCACTGCCACTCCCTCGACCACGCAGTCGTCCACGCCGACCAGGATCTTAATGCGCTCGCCGCACAACGCCCTGATCGCCGTCACCCGCCGTGCATCGGTGGACGACTCCTTCACCGCCTGCAAATTCTCATGCGCCTCGGCCAGCGTCGCGATCTGCTCCGGCAGAAAGTCCGTTCCATACGCCACTGGATTGTTGTACAACATGCACGGCAGCGGAGTCGCCCGCAAAATCGCCGCCACATGCGCGCGCATCTCGTCCCAGTCGCCTTTGTACACATACGGAGGTAGCACCATCAGTCCCGCGCATCCCGCCGCTTCGGCGTCCTTCGCCAGCGCAACCGCCTCGCGCGTCGTTAACGCTGAAACCCCCGCGATCATCGGCCCACGTCCGGAGGTCGCTTTCACCAGGGCCGCCAGCAGCTTCCGCTTCTCGTCCGTATTCAGCGCCGCCGCCTCGCCGAGCGATCCCAGCGCTACAATACCCGTGCAGCCCGAATCCATCATCCACGCCGCATGTTCCGCACATTGGCCCAACTCGATATTCAGCTCACGATCAAATTGCGTGGTGACGGCCGGGATTACTCCCGCCCAGAAATTCTTCGTGCTGGATTTGCCCATATGGATACAATATACCATCGCCATGCCTCTCAATCCGATTAAAGTTCTCGATTCCCACACCGCGGGCGAGCCCACGCGTCTCGTCATCGAAGGCGGACCCGATCTCGGCACCGGTCCCCTCGCCGCACGCCTTGAACGCTTCCGCCGCGGCCACGATTCCTTCCGCTCCACCGTTGTCAACGAACCGCGCGGCTCCGATGTGCTCGTCGGCGCGCTCCTGTGCGAACCTCAAGATCCAGCCTGCGCCGCCGGCGTTATCTTCTTTAATAATGTCGGCTACCTCGGCATGTGCGGCCACGGCACTATCGGCCTCATCGCCTCGCTCGCGTATCTCAAGCGCATCGCCCCCGGCCCCCACCGCATCGAAACCCCGGTCGGCGAAGTGCAAACCGTGCTCCACGCCTCCGGCGATGTCACCGTCGCCAACGTGGCCAGCTACCGCTCTGCCGCCAACGTCGCGGTCGAAGTCCCCGGCCACGGTACCGTCACCGGCGACATCGCCTGGGGCGGCAACTGGTTCTACCTGGTCGAGTATCCGAGCGTGATAGATCTAGCTCACGTCGACGAACTCACCGCCTTCGCC
>JANWLQ010000180.1 GCA_025450725.1 Terriglobales bacterium | reverse complement strand
CCAGCAGCGGCTCCAGTATCACCAACTCGACCAGCGCCTGCGTAATCGTCAACGACGCCACCGGCACCAGCACGTCGCTGGTATTCGGCAACGCATGGCGCAGCAGCAACCGCATCGGCGAAAACCCCGCCGCGCGGCCCTGCAGCAGGAACGGCCTCCCCCGCACCTGGGCCAGCGCCTGTGCCGCCTGAAAATAAACCGTGGGCAAAAACGCCAGCGCCAGCACCGACGCCGGAAGCCACGGCGAAGGCTGGGCATCGGTCGGCAGCCACGCCAGCGGAGCGAACAGCAGTGCGCCAATCGCCAGCACTCCCAACGGCAGAGCCGTAAGCACCGCCGCCAAGCCGTGCAGCACCCAGCCCAGTCGCCGCTCGAAACGCTCGCGCCCGCTTTCGCCCAGCCACGCCGGTATCAAAGCCAGTAACAGCCCCGACCCCCAGGCCAGTCCCAATCCAAGTATCATCAATTCGAAACTCGCCGGAACCCGCTGACGGAGTAAACTGGCGACACTGCGATGGTACTCGAGCGAATAGCCAAGCTGGCCGCGCCCCGCCGCGCCCACCCAATGGGCAAAGCGCACCACCCAATTCTGCTGCGGCAAATAGAGAGCGCGCCAATGGGCCAGCGCCGCCGCCGGGATGGTGGGGTCGAGCTCAAGCGAGGTGAAGGCGTCTCCCGGCGTGAACTGCGCCAGGCCGAAGCACAGCAGCAGTGTTGCCGCGAGCGTCAGCCCGGCGGTGGCGAGTCGAGGCCAAAGCGATCTCAGTCGAGTCATCCGCTCGCAAGCATACCGCGAGTTGGGGCGCTGCTCCTGTCCTTGCTGGCAGCCCACGCCGTGGCCCAGCGCCAAGCCCTGCCCGTGCGCGGCGTCCGGGGTGGGGAATTGGTCGCCGCCGCCGCCAGCGACCCGCAAACTCTCAACCCGGTGTTCGCCACCGACAGCGCCTCCCAGCTCATCAGCAGCCTCACCCAGGCCGACCTGATGCACATCAATCCGCGCACCCTGAAAGTCGAGCCCGCGCTCGCCACCCAGGTCGTGCACGTCAGCGATCGCCTCTGGAAAATCGAGTTACGGCGCGACGTCAAGTTCAGCGACGGCGTGCCCTTCACCTCCGCCGATGTGGCCTTCAGCTTCGCCGTCTACACCGATCCCAATCTCGATGCTCCCGAGCGCGCGCTCCTGACTATTCATGGCGCGCCCATCCGCTGCCGCGTGATCGGCCCCTGGGAGCTCGAGTTACAACTCCCGGCGCCGGTGGCGGTGGGCGACCGGTTATTCGATAGCGTTTGGATGCTCCCCGAGCACTTGCTCGGCCCCCTCTATCGCCGCGGTCAACTCCAGCAGGCCTGGGGCCCGTCTACGCCGCCCGGCCAAATGGCGGGCCTGGGGCCTTTCCGGCTGGATCAATTCTCCCCCGGTCAAAGCCTGCACCTGGCGCGCAATCCGTATTTCTGGCAAGCCGATGCCCAAGGCGCATCGCTGCCCTACGTCAACGGCGTGCGTTTGCGCGTGGTCGCCGACGCCAACCTGCGTTTCACCTTGTTCGCGCGCGGACAACTCGACGGCATGGACCCGGTCTCGCCCGCCGACTTCGTCCGCCTGCAGGGCAACGCCTGCTGTCATATGATGGACGCCGGGCCCGGTCTCAACAGCGAAGTGCTGGTCTTGAATTTCGCCGCGCGCCCCTACTTCGCCCGGCCCGAATTCCGCCGCGCGCTCTCCACCGCCCTCGACCGCGCCAACCTGGTGCGCAACGTATTCGCCGGCAAAGCCGTCGGGCTGGCATCGCTGACCAGCCCCAGCTCTGGCGCCTGGGCCGATCCCACCCCGGCGACCGTCGTCAATGCCCCCAGCGCGCTCAGCCAACTGGCGCTGATCGGCTTGCGCCAGGAACAGGGCCTTCTGCGCGACCCGCAACACCGGCCCGTGTCGTTCTCCCTCCTCGTGCCGGCGACCAACCAGGCGCGTATGAAAATGGCGGTTTTCTTGCAGGAGGATTTGCGCCGCGTCGGCATCGCCATGACCATCGTGCCGGTCGACTTCGCCACTTACGTCGAACGCCTGCTGCACCGCCGCGACTTCGAGGCGGCTCTCGTGGGCGTTCAAATTCCCGATGCCGACCCCAACACCGAGAGCAATGAATGGACTCTCGCCGGCTCGCTGCACCTGTGGAATCACAATCCCTCCGCGGCGCCGCCCTGGGAACTCGACCTCGACCGCTGGTTCCAACAGCAGCTCGCCACCACCGACCCCACCGCGCGCCTGCGCATCTATCGCCGCATGCAGGCCACCGAACGCGAACAATTACCCTTGATTCCACTGCTGGCGCCAGATATATTGTCAGGGACGCGAGCCGGGCTCGCGGGCGCGGCGCCGGCTCTGCTGCCGCCGCATTGGTTGTGGAACGCGGCCGAGCTGTACTGGTCGCCGAAGCAAAGGTAAACTTGCGCAAGTCCCCGGAACCAGCCCCCAAGACCGCCGCCCCCATCGGCCCCGAATCCACCGATACCGAGTTGGTGTTCGCCTGCCGCGCCGGCAATGGCACGGCCTGGCGCTTGTTGGTGCATCGCTACGAAAAATTGGTGCTCGCCGTCGCCCGCCGCCACCGCCTCGGGCGCGAAGAAGCGAGCGATGTGTTCGAGGCCGTCTTCGCCGAGTTGTGGGATTCGCTCGGCCGCCTCGAACAGCCCCAATCGGTGCGCAGCTGGCTGGCCACCGTCGCCCGCCGCCATAGCCTCGCCCAGAGCCTCTACCAGCGCCGCTGGGTCGAGCTGGCGGAACTCGACGAAAGCCGCGAACAAGACGGGGAACTGGCCGGCGACGCGTTGTTGCTGCAACTCGAACGCGAGGAAACCATGCGTGTTGCCATGGCCCGCCTCTCCCCCCGCTGCCGCCGGGTGATTGAGTGGCTTTTCTTTACCGATCCCCCGCCCGACTATCAGGAGATTGGCCGCCGCCTCGGGCTCACCCCCAACTCGATCGGCTTTATCCGCGGCCGCTGCCTGCGTAAGCTCAAGGAATACATGGCCGAAGACGGCCAATCCTGACGCCGGCCCCCACCGCATCCCCCCTGCGAAGAGAACGCCCCGCGCCAATCAAGGGAAGCAGGCCGGCCACACCCTGGCCGGCCTGCGCGAACGGCTCCGCTGTAAGCGGGCTGAGGGCGGCCCTTAGCCGCCCGAGCCCCACGCCAGTCCCAAGGGAAGCGGGTCGGCCACAACTTGGCCGGCCTGCGCGAACGGGGCTGCTGTAAGCGGGCTGAGGGCGGCCGTTGGCCGCCCGAGCCCCGCACCAATCAACGACCAGCACTACACGAACTGGTATTCTTATGCATCGGAACCGATCCTGCCTATGGCTGATGCCTCAGCACCGTCCGCCTCCTTCGGCCTGCGCATGCTGACCGAGCCGGCGGAGTACCGCGCCTATATAGCCGCCCACGGCCAGCCCGGCCGCGAGTATTTTGCCCATTTGGCCGAGGTGCTGGCGCAGGACTCGCGGGTTGAGCCGGCCCGCATGGCCCCCCTAGCCGAGACCCTCCTGCGCCACGCGCGCGCCACCACCGTGCCCGAGTACGAGGCCCTGGCCTTGCGCGCCTGGGGCAACGTTGCCTTCGCCTGCGGCGACTACGGCTTGGCGGTGGAACACTACCGCGGTGCGCTCGCGCGTTTCGGCACGGAAATGGACATGGAGCGCGGCCGCACCCTCAGCTCGCTCCTCCATCCCCTCGCCATGCTGGGCGAGCACGACGCCAGCATGGCCGCCGCCGCCGAAGCGCGCGCCTGCTTCCTGCGCTGCGGCGCCAGCCACCGCCTCGCCCGTTTGGACATCAACCTGGCCAGCGTTTATTTCCGCGAAGATCGTTTCGCCGACGCGCTCACCGCCCTCGATCAGGCCCAGGCCGGTCTCCTTTCCGGCGGCGCCGACAGCGCCTCCGACCATGAAGCCTGGGCCGCCATCCGCGTCACCCGCGCCGTGGTCTTGATCAACCTCGCCCGCTTCGCCGAAGCCGAAGCCGCCTACCAGGAGGCCCGCGACTACTCCCTCGCCCACGACATGCCCGTGCTCGCCGCCCAGGCCGAGTACAACATCGGCTATCTCTATTTCCTGCGCGGCCAGTACGTCAAGGCCATCCGCGCCCTCGACCGCGCCCGCGAGACCGCCGCCGCCTCCGGCGACAAGCTCCACCTCGCGCTCTGCGACCTCGACCAGGCCGATGTCTGCATCGAGCTCAATCTATATGAGGACGCCCTGCAGTTGGCCCACTCCTCGCTCAAGCAGTTCCAGGCCTTGGGCATGCCCTACGAACAGGGCAAATCGCTGACCAATATGGCCGTGGCCGAGCAGTTCCTCGGCCACGACAGCGCCGCGCTCGGTCTGCTGGGCCAGGCGGAAGTGGCCTTTGCCAACGCCAATAACGAGTTCTGGGTGCACATGGCCAACCTCTACCGCGGCGTCGTGCTGCTCAAACTCGGGCGCTGCTTCGAGGCCATGCAGCTCAGCGAGCGGGCGCGCGTGTTTTTTGAATTGCGCCAGACCCGCACCAAGGCCATCTACGCCGGTATCATGTCCGCCCGCGCCCGCGCCGCCGCCATGGATGTCGCCGGCGCGCGCATCGCCGCCGAGCGCGCCGAGCAGGCCCTCGGCCAGCTCCAGGCGCCCTGGCTCCACGTCCAGGTGCAAATGCTGCTCGGCCAGCTCGCCGACCGCGCCGGCGACCGCCCCACCGCCCTCGCCGCCTACGAGCGCGCCATGAAAGAGGCCGAGGCCACGCGCGGCAACATCAATTTCGACGAGTTGCGCATCTCCTTCATGCGCGACAAGAGTCAGTTGTACGAGCGTTATTTGGAGCTGCTGCTCGGCGCCGATACGCCCCCCGAGCCCGAGGCGGTTTGGCTGCACATGGAGCGCGCCAAGTCGCGCTCGCTCGCCTCCGTCATGGCCGGCGGATTCGGCGCCATCCAGCCCCGCATGGGCGAAGGCAGCCGCGTCGTGCACGAGATCAGCCGCCTGCGCGAGGAACTGAACTGGTACTACCGCCAACTCGACCCCGGCCAGCCCGGCGGCCATCGCCCCGGCGACGGCGGCATTGACGATGTGCTCAAGGCGATTCAACTGCGCGAGCACCAACTGTTGCGCGCCATCCGCCAGTTGCCTGATGACGAGTACCGCATTCTCGAACAGGAGTCGGGCATCACCCTCGAGCGCATGCGCCACCACCTCGGCGACGCCAGCTGGATCGAATACTTCCACTGCGCCAACGGCTTCGTCGCCGTGGTCGGCGACGCCCGCCATGTGCGTGTCGTGCGCCTGCCCGGGGAGCGCTCGGCGGTCGAGGGCGCGCTCCGCCTGCTGCGCTATCAGGTGGGCAAGCGCGCCATGGAGAGCGAGTACTTCCGCCACAACGCCGCCGCCTTTCTCCGCGCCGCCGATTCCCATCTCGCCCTGCTGCAGCGCGAACTCATCGCCCCCTTGCTGCCCTTCGTCGAGAGCGAACACCTGTTGATCATCCCTCATGGCGTGCTCCACGCCCTGCCCTTCGGCGCGCTGCAAAGTGCGGGTGAGGGCGGTCAACCGGGCGCCTCGCTGCTCGATGGCCACAGCCTCTCGCTCGCCCCCAGCGCCGCCGTCTTCGCCCTCGCCAGCCAGCGCCCGCCCAGCCCCGCGCGCCAGCGACTCTTGGTCGCCGCCGAACCCGCCTTCGCCGCCAGCGAGATCGCCGCCGTCAGCCAATGCTGGTCCGAGGCCACCGTGCTCAGCGGCGCCGCCTCGACCCTCGCGGCGGTGAAAGCCGCCGCCGCCTCCAGCCGCCTGATCCACATCGCCGCCCACGGCGTGTTCCGCGCCGATAACCCGTATTTTTCGGCCTTGGAACTGGCCGACGGCCGCTTGAACGTCATCGACATCTACAACCTCCGCCTGCACGCCGACGTCGTGGTTCTGAGCGGATGCGGCACCGCTCTCGGCGATCTCGCCGGCGGCGACGAGATCATCGGCTTAAGCCGGGCGTTTCTCTATGCCGGCGCCCGCGCTGTCATCGCCAGCCTCTGGGACGTGGACGACCGCACCACGGCCGAGTTCATGACCTGCTTTTACCGCCACTGGACGGCAGGGAACAGCTCCCTCGCCAAGGCGCTGCGCCAAGCCCAGCTCGAATTCCGCGAACGCTACGCCCATCCTTTCTTCTGGGCTCCCTTCCAGCTAATCGGCGCGTATCGCTAGGGACGCAAACAGCGCATCGCAGAAGGATGAATAGCGTGGGCTCCACGCCGCCCAACCGCCTGGGCTATAATCAACTGCACGCACTCGTCGGGGCGTGGCTCAGCCTGGTAGAGCACCTGGTTCGGGACCAGGGGGTCGGAGGTTCAAATCCTCTCGCCCCGACCAAGATTTTCAAGGAGTTGCGGGCTTCGGCTGCCCTACCCTGCAATCCCGCTGTAGATCATTATGTAGCTGCACGTCCCACGCGATGCGGCACGGAGCGCTTTTGCGGGGCCGTTGTATTGTGGCCGAGGCCAGGACACTCGCGACGCATCAGCGCATGAAGGACCAACTGAAATCTCTTCGATCGCTCCAGCAGATTATGATCTACCTTCCGCCGCAGGGGTTCTTGCCTTCGCGATGACACCGGATCGGTCCAAGGTTTACCAGGCCGCGCTTACAGAACTTGGTGCAACCAAAGCGTTGTCTCTCAACTCGAATCCAGAGTACGTGAAGGGGCCTTTTCGAAGCAGGAGAACGACTTCCGGCCGTAAACAAAATACCGATGCACGGCTGTGATGCATTGGGTCCGACCTTTACCCCGTCTTGCCGACCGTCAGTCTTTTGAGCAGCGTCTCGCCATGGCCTGTCGGGTCGAAAAGGGATACGATGAAGCCATGCCGCGCGCGGAAGAAAAAACGTGGGAGATGAATGCACCCTCGCATATTGCCTTGAATTCGATAGTCGCGGCGCTCTCGGGAGCCCTGATCGTGCTCATCGTTCAAGGCCCCGAGGCAACGAAATGGGAATTTCTCAGCCTGGTTCTGCTCACCGGTTCGTTCTTCTTTTTCGCCATTTCTGCAGAGCAAACCGTAAACGCCTTAGACGAGCGTGACGTCAAGAAGTACGTATACTACATGCTTCTCTACAACCTTGGCGTCATCCTCCTCGGCGTAGCGATTGAGCTCTTGGCATACGCTCACTTCAATCCGTGGGTGCTTGCTCGTCTTCCATCATGGTTCAGCCCGGTCGTGGCCTGGGTTTGGCTTGTGCTACCGGCGTTCTTTTTGTGGACCTGGATTAAAGATTCCAAAGCGCTTTTGTGCGCGAGCAAGGAAGACTTCGATGCGTGGTTGAGGGAGCTTGAAGATGAGCAAAAGGCGGTGCCAGAACATAGCGTATTTATGAGAACGTTTTATAATATTAGAAAACGACTCCATGGCTAAACTGCCTCACGCCGATGTCTATGTTCGCCTAAAATCTTCCCGCATCCATGGTGTAGGCGTATTTGCAATCCGTGATATCCCGAAGGGCGCCAATATTTGTGCTGACGACAATAGCAAGATGATTTGGATCAAAGCGTCACATGTAAAAGGCATGAGCGATGACATGCGGAAGCTGTATAGCGACTTCGGTGTGCTAAAGAACGGGAAATATGGATGCCCGAAGAGCTTCAACATGCTCACCGTGGGTTGGTATATCAATCACTCAAAGCACCCCAATGTGAAAGCCGACAAAGAATATAATTTTTACAGCACGCGCAGAATTAAGAAGGGCGAAGAACTTACCGCTGACTACGACACGTACAGCGGGTCATTTGCAGTTCAAGGACGGCGAATCCGCGCAATCCCCGGGGCCTGACCGGCGAGGAGACGTTCGATATCGAAAACCTCGACCAACTGCAACCCGGCGCGCGCGCGGAGGTCAGAGCCAACGGCAAAACCTTCACCACCCAAGCCCGCCTCGACACCACCATGGAACTCGACTACTACAAAGAGGGCGGCATCCTCACCTACGTTCTCAACCCCTGCCCACACCGTCGTCGCTGCTCGAGGAGTGCTGAATCAAGCCCACAATGCGGCGTACCCATGCGCGCCAACAGGCGCGTTTCAGCTAAGCAGGGAACTTGGTTCGACACCAAAATGTAAGAGATTCGCATTCCTCTCGCCTCGGCAAACATCTCTAAGGGACCGTGCGTTACGCAGCCCTACCCCGCAATCGCCACTGTATATGATTTTGAAGCTGTTCAAACCCCGCAAGATTCGAGGCTCCGGCTCATCGCGGCGCACCAAGGGACCACGGCTGCAACAAACAGCGTGATCCCGTAGCACCGGTGGTATACTCCACACCTGACGGCGATGCTTCGCATGGGCACCGGCACGAGCGGGAACCCGCACCTGCAGCTCGCCAGCCAAGGCTCGCAATGGAGGAACTCAGCTTCACAGTCGACAGCGCGTTGCTCTCAGAGCTCGGAGAGAAGCTCGTAGAGTCCGCGCACGTCGCATTAGTCGAATTAGTGAAGAATTCCTACGACGCTGACGCCACAGTCGTCACAGTTAAAATATCACCGCAGGATCGGGGCGGTCCGGTCATTGACGTAGT
>JANWLQ010000179.1 GCA_025450725.1 Terriglobales bacterium | reverse complement strand
ACGCACGCGGACTTGCACCGTGCGGGCGGCGTCTACCGCAGACTGTATGACTTGGGGCAGGGTGGCGCGGGCGGCGAGGAGGGCTTGAGCTCAGAGGTCGCGGGGAGCGCCGGAAACCTGGCCCTGGGAGAGGGCGGCGACTAGGGCAACGCCGCCGATCACGTTGTCCACGAGCGCCGGAAGGAAAAAGCGGTCGTGATCGGGCCTTCGATGTCGATTTCAGATTCGGAATGGGGCGCTTCGGCCACGGTGGTGTTGTTGGATGCCGCGGCGCTGAGCCGGGCGCGCGAGTTGTGCCTTGCGGGTGTAGACTAGGCGGCATGTCGAAACTCTGGGGTGCGGTTTTGGTGGTCAGCTTGGGAGCGATGGCCCAGGCGCCGAACAACGGCGAAATGCAAGCGAAGCTGCGGGCGGAGGAGGCCGCCAACTCCAAGGTGATGTGGATTATGCACAACATCGCGGACGTGTATGGCGCCCGCAATACCGGCTCGCCCGTGTTGAAGGCGGCCGACGACTGGGCGGTGCGAACCATGACCGGCTGGGGTTTGACCAACGCTCATCTCGAGGGATGGGATTTCGGACATCCGGGTTGGGCCAACACGCTGGTCGAGGCCAACGTGCTGGCGCCTTATCAGGCGCCGCTCTCGGTGCGGGCGCTGAATTGGTCCCCCGGTACGAGCGGTCCGGTAACCGCGCCCGCGGTGTTGCTGCTGGTCCCCGGCATCCGGGCGGAAGCGGGACGGCGCGCTACGGCAGCGAGCGAAGCGGCGGCGCAGGCCGGCAGCGATCCGGCCCCGATGCCGGCGGCGGTCGAAGCACCGGCCCCCACGCGGGCGGAAGTCGAGCAATACCTCGCGAGCATGCGTACCCAGGTGAAGGGGGCGGTGGTCTTGGTGGGGGCGCCGATCGAGGTGCCGGAAAACTTTTTCCCGGCGCCGCTGCGAACCCCCGACAGCGCCTGGGAGGCGCGGTTCGGCGGCCATGACGGCGGGCGCGGAGGCCGCGGCTTTGCCGGGCGGGGCGCGGCGCCGGCGCCGGACCCGTCGCGCCTGACACCCGATCAGGTTGATGTCATCATCACCAAGTTTCTCGCCGATAACGGCGCGGCCGCGCGTATCAATGACGCCGGTGAAGCCTACGGCATCATCCGCGCCCAGGACGTGAGCGGCTACAACGAGGCGCCGCAGGTGCCGGCGCTGCTCATGGCCAACCAGGATTACGGACGGCTGGCGCGGATTTTGCAAGATGGCACAGCGGCGCGGGTCAGGGTCAACATCGAAAATCACTTTTATCCCGAAGGCAAGACCGCCTATAACGCGATCGGCGAGATCGCCGGCACCGACAAAAAGGACGAAGTCGTGATGCTCGGCGGGCATTACGATTCCTGGTCGGGGGGAACCGGCGCCACCGACAACGGCGCCGGATCGGCGATCATGCTCGAGGCTATGCGACTGCTCCAGGCGTCGGGCGTGCATCCGCGGCGCACGATTCGCGTCGCCTTGTGGAGCGGCGAGGAGGAAGGCCTGCTGGGCTCGCTGGCCTATGTCGAACAACACTTCGGCACCGCCGAACACCCCAAGCCGGAATTCGCGCATTTGGATGCCTACCTGAACATTGACAGCGGCACCGGCAAACCGCGCGGCGCGGGCGTCTTTGGTCCGCCGAGCGCGGCTGAGTTTGTGGCCACTTCGTTATCCGGGTTCAAGGGTTGGGGCTTTTACGGCGCCTCGGCGTCTTCAAGCCGCGCCACCGGCGGCACCGACAGCACCTCGTTCAACCATGCCGGGCTGCCGGGAATCGGCTTCAGCCAGGATGGCTTCGATTACGGCAGCTACACCCATCACACCAACTTCGACACCTACGAACGCATTTTCGAGCCC
Source organism: Terriglobales bacterium (assembly GCA_025450725.1). GTDB lineage: Bacteria > Acidobacteriota > Terriglobia > Terriglobales > SCQP01 > SCQP01. The sequence continues at coordinate 3,401 of JANWLQ010000179.1, read as the reverse complement.
GACATGCGTGAAGCGGCGGTGGAAGCGGCGGCGGCGGCCTATGCGTTGGCGATGAGCGACGAGATGCTGCCCCGCTTCAGCGGCGCGACTATGCCGCCGATTCAAGACGGCGCGCCGGTGCCGGCGCGTTTGTTGCCGGCCGGCGCGCGGCATTAAGCGCGCGCGCCGAGGCCTATAATTAAGGCATGTCGTTACGCGCGGTGAAGCGAATGATTGCCGCCAAACCGACCACGGAGGGCGCCGGCGTGCACTTGCGCCGGGCCTTTGGCTTTGGCAATACCAGCGAGTTCGATCCGTTCCTGCTGCTCGACGATTTTCGCAATGATGTGCCCGACGATTACCTCGCCGGGTTCCCGTGGCATCCCCATCGCGGCATCGAGACGATTACCTATGTGCTGGCGGGCACCGTAGAGCACGGCGACAGCATGGGAAACCAGGGCAGCATTGCACCCGGCGACGTGCAATGGATGACGGCCGGCAGCGGCATCATCCACCAGGAGATGCCCAAGGGCGACGCTACCGGCCGGATGCACGGCTTTCAACTCTGGGCCAACCTGCCGGCGGCGCACAAAATGGATAATCCGCGCTACCAGGAGGTGCGCGCGGCGCAGATTCCCGATATCACCGACAACGACGGCACGCAGGTGCGGATTGTTTCCGGCGAGTTCTGGGGACGGCGCGGGCCGGTCGAGGGCGTCGCGGCCGATCCGACTTATCTGGATATCTCCATTCCCGCCGGGAGGCGGAAGACGTTGCCGGTCGAGGTGACACGGCATGCGTTCGCCTATGTTTTCGGCGGCAAGGCGAAATTCGGCAATGCCAGCGGCCCTCTTGCGGTACCCACTGAGCCGGTGGGTTGGGCGGACGTGGCGCCGCCGGCGGAGGCCGACAACCGCTCGCTGGTGCTGTTCGATCGCGGCGACGAGTTGATGGTCGAAGCGGGTGAGGAAGGCGTCCGATTTTTACTGGTCTCGGGCAAGCCGCTGGAGGAGCCGGTCGCATGGTACGGCCCGATTGTGATGAACACCCAGCAGCAGTTGCGCCAAGCCTACGAAGACCTGCAGCGCGGAACCTTTATTAAAAAGTGAGGCCCTGGCTTACGCCCGAGGAGCATTGATTTCAACGGCGGCGGCGCTCGACTTTATAGTCACAGGCGGGATCGAATTCAACGGCGCCGAATCGGGCAATGAGTCGTTCGCGCAAGCACTGTTTGATCTAGGCATCGAGCGCCGCATTGACCGCGTCTCGTTTCGTGCGGTGGCCGCCAATTTTCTTTGCCTCTTCGATACGCAGGCAGCCACCGAGTCCTCCAAGGAGGAGATCGAGGTGAAAGGCGCGACATTTTGAAGGCCGGCCCGCTGCCGTCAATCGAATTCCGTCGGATTTGCGATACCGTCTTCACGAAGACGGTCGCAGCGACGCAGCATCGCGGAGTCGCGGCGGGTTGGAGCAAAGGGAGGCGAGCCTCTAGCCCTTGATCAAGGGCAAGGTTCGTCGGCATACATGCACAGTATCAGGTGCAGACGCGTCAGTTCGGGGTCGGGGTCTTTTCGATGCTGTCAATGACAACGTGTCCTACCGGCAGGTTCCGCTTGGTGAGCTTGAGGCCGAGAGCGTCAACCGACGAGAAGATCGAGCCGCCGGCCGGGGTGCTGGCAACGTTGGGGTTGGCGGCATCGCCACCCATCATATTTGGAATTGCGCCCGGCCCCAGAGCCTTGCTGGCGGCGGCGCGGAGATCGTCGAGCGATAAGTTAAGCGCGATTTGGTAAGTGCCGGGCAGGTTGGTTTGGTTGATAACCGGGAGGTCGAGCATCGGGCTAATGGAGATGGCCAGCTGGTCCATGCTCATTTTTTCGGCGTTCAAATGCATCTGCCCGTCCGACATTGTGGTCGTCATCATGCCGGTCTTGGCACTCGAGGCAAAGACAGTGGTGTTGGCGCCGCTGCCGGCGGTGCGGATCTTGACCGGTCCATCGGCGGTATCGATCGAGGTGGAGTTCTTGTCGTCTTTGTCGGCGGCGGCGGGCGCGGGCGTGTCCGGCGGCGAGGGCTTTGCCTTTAAACCCGACGGACTAACAGTCATGGCGTAAACCGGCTGCGCATTGTCGTCGCGATGCACCTGCAGCTTGAAGCGATCCGCGAGCAGCGATTGCAGCAGCTCGGGCAGTTGGGCCGCGGTAGCGCCCGCGGGCATTGTGGCCTCGATGTCGAAGCGCTCAGTGGTGAGCCAGTCGGGGCCTTTGACCTGATACGGCTTAACCGCATAGGCGGTGGCGATGAGATCGCGCAGAGACGCAAAGCCGATGTCAAAGTGGGCGCCGTCAATACGCATGCCGATGTGAGGCGCGACGTGCTTGGCGGCAATGGTGGCGATGTCGGGCGAGGGCTTAATCGAAGCGACGTCAAAGGACACGCGCTGCGCCGCGGCCCACGAGGCCGCGGCCAGCGCAAAAACCAGAACAAGGCGAGGGCGCATGCCCTCTATTGTAGGTTGTTTCCGAGTGGCAGCTTCTCCGTGGCGGATTGGTTATAGGCCGGAATGGTGGTGTTCTGCAGTGTAGCAAAGTCGGCTTTGGCCTTGGCCAACGACGCTTCGATATTGCTGACCACCTCGCGCTGCGTCTGGGTGGGCCGGTAATCGAGGCCGCCGGCTTCGTCGCTGGCACCCTGACCCACAGCTCCACTCGTCCAGATTAGGTTCATGTAGACATGGTAGGCGACGGGGAAATGTTTGTCGTCGCTGAGCATGTCGGCTTCGGTGATCAACTGGTGTTCGACGTTGAGGATGGCGGCGTCGAGTTTGGCGTTGGCTTCGGATTTCGATTCATCCTGAAGCTGTTTGCGCCAGACCTCCATCTTATTGACCATTTCCGACGTAGCGGTGATGTCGTCGCGCACGCGCACCTGCATGGCGGTTGAGGCTTGCAGATCGGCATCGGAAGAAATGACAGCCGGGTCTTTCAGCACCTTGAAGGGCTGAGTATAGTCCTTGCCGTTGAGGGTCATGCGCACCGAATAATTGCCAGGCGCGGCGACCGGGATGCCGGTGGTCGGGGTAATGCCCCAGTGGGTAATGGTCCGGACGTCCTTGCCCTTGTAACGCAGTTCATCCCAGATATGTGGATTCTCGGGCGGGGTGGTGCGGAGCTCGACCAGCTTGGGGCCGTCGAGGTGGAGATCCCAATAGGCGCCGTTGAGCCCGGCATGGGCGTTGAGTTCCTGGGTGCGGATGACCTTGCCGGTCGAATCGAGAATTTCCATCTTCACCGGGCCGGAGGGATTCTCGGCCAGCGTAAATTGGAACTGCGGGCGAGCGGGTTCGGCGGCCGTGGGATAAACATCGCGCGCCATGCGGAACACCGGCCCGGGCTTGTACAGATGGTCGGCATTGTCCGGTT
>JANWLQ010000178.1 GCA_025450725.1 Terriglobales bacterium | reverse complement strand
GATGTTGGGGTAGGCGTAGAACGCTCCGCCGGGAAGGGCGCAGGTGATGCCGGCGATGGAGCGCAGTCCGGCGACGATCAGGTCGCGGCGGCGGCGGTACTCGTCAAGCATGGCGGTGATCGGGGCCTGGGGGCCGAGCAGGGCGGCGATGCCCGCCTTCTGCACGAACGAGGTGGCGTTGCTGGTGGAGTGGCTTTGCAGGCTGAGCATGGCGGCGATCACCGGGGCGGGGCCGAGCGCGTAGCCCAGGCGCCATCCGGTCATGGCGAAGGTTTTCGAAAGTGAACCGGAAATGACCAGGCAGCTTTTGCTTTCGGCTTCGCCGGCGACGCTGTAGGGAGCCTGCTCGTACACCAGGCGGACGTAACACTCATCGCTTACCAGCCAGAGGCCGCGCCGCCGGCAAATCTCGAGCACCGCCTGGAAGGCGGCACGCGTGTAGACGGCGCCCGAGGGATTGGCGGGCGAGTTGAGCAGAATCACTTTCGTGCGCGGCGTGAGGGCGCGTTCGATCGCGGCGACGGGCAGGGCGTAGCCGTCGTCTTCATTCGTCGCCACCAGCACCGGCGTTCCGCCGAGATAGCGCACCTGGTCGAAGAAGCTGACCCAGTAGGGCGCGGGAATAATTACCTCGTCGCCGTGATTCACCAGAACGCTCATGGCGTTGAACAGGGCGTGTTTGCCGCCGAGGGTGGCCAGCACTTCCCGCGGTTGGTAATCGGAGCCGAAGTCGCGGGCGTGGGATTGGCAAATGGCGCTTTTTAACGCGTCGGTGCCGCCGGTGGGAGTGTATTTGGTGTCGCCGTCATTGAGCGCGGCGATGGCCGCCTCGAGAATGTGGGCGGGGGTGGCGAAGTCGGGTTCGCCGGCGCCGAAGTCCACCAGGTCGCGGCCTTCGGCACGCAGGCGGGCGGCTTCGTTCACCATGGCGGCGGTGGCCGAGACCGAGATGCGGCCGCTGCGATGGGAGAATCCGGGCATATTATTCAAGACCGAGCTTGCGGCGCAGGCGGGTTTCGATGGCGGGTGACACCATGCCGGTAACCGGTCGTCCGCCGGCGGCGACCTCCTTGACCAGGCGCGAGCTGAGGTAGGCGAAGTCCTCGCCGGGCATCATGAAAACGGTCTCGAGACCGGGCGCCATGCGGCGGTTCATCCACGCCATTTGGAATTCGTACTCGTAGTCGCTGATGGCGCGGATGCCGCGCAGCAGCGCGCGCGCGCCCATGCGCTCGGCGAAATCCACCAGCAGGCCGTCAAACTCGACCACCGAGACCTGGGGCAGATGGAGAATTTCGCCGCGCAGCATGTCCATGCGTTCGGCCGAGGTGAAGAGCGCGTTTTTGTCGGCGTTGCGCAGCACGGCGACGATCAACTGCGGGAAAATGCGGCTGCCGCGCTCGATCAGATCGAGGTGCCCGAGGGTGGGCGGATCGAAGGAGCCGGGATAAAGGGCGGTCACGGGCGGCATAGGGCTGTGAATATTCTATGCGAGTGACGATTGGGTGGTATAGGGGTGGTATACTCCCGGCCATGTCGGACACTTTCACTTCTTCCCGGCGGCGGTTCCTGAAAAACTCAGCTCTGGGCGTGGCGGCGCTGCCGCTGGCGGGCTGCGGCGCGGGTGCGTCGCCGGAGGCGGGGGCCGCGGCTCCGGCCGCATTGCCGGCGCCGATCGCGGCGCTGAATCCGGTGACTGGCATTACGCCGATCAGCGACGACGAGCGCCGGGCGCGGCTGGGGCGGGCGCAGGAGTTGATGGGCGAGCACAAGCTCGATGCCGTTTTTATGCGCGGGGGGACCTCACTTTCCTACTACACCGGCATGAACTGGTTCAACAGCGAGCGCACCATGGGCATGGTGCTGCCGCGCTCGGGCGACCCGATCTATGTCACGCCGGCGTTCGAAGAGGGCAGGGGGCGGGAACAGATCAAGTTCGGTCACGACGTGCGCACCTGGCAGGAGGACGAAAGCCCCTACCAGCGCATTTCGCAGATCCTGGCCGACATTCACGCCTCGACCGGCACGCTCGGCATCGAGGAGCAGGTGCCGTTCTTCATGTCGCAGGGGATCGCCGCCGCCGCGCCGCACGCCAAGCTGTCGAGCGCGACGCCGGTGACGGCCGGCTGCCGCTCGATCAAGAGCGCGGCGGAGCTGAACTGCATGCAGATCGCCAACAACGCCACGCTGTCGGTCTACAAGGCGGTATTCGATTCGCTGCGCGCCGCCGGTCCGGGCATGACGCAGCAGCAGGTGTCGGATTGGATTGGGGCCGCCTACCACCGGCTCGGGCTGGCGGGCAACGCCAGCATCAACGTGGGCAAGTACTCGGCCTTGCCGCATGGCTCGATCGCGCCGCAGACGATTGTCGAGGGCACGGTGGTGATGCTCGACGACGGCTGCAAGGTCGAGGGGTACCAGAGCGACATCACGCGCACATTTGTACTGGGCAAGGCGAGCGACAAGATGAAGCAGGTGTTTGAGATCGTGCGCCGGGCGCAGACGGCGGCGCGTGAGGCGGCGCGGGTGGGGCAGCCGATGGAATCGGTGGACGCGGCGGCGCGCAAGGTGATCACCGACGCGGGCTACGGACCGGACTACAAACACTTCAGCCACCGCCTTGGCCACGGCATCGGCATGGACGGGCACGAATGGTATTACCTGGTGCGCGGCAACCCGATGCCGATTCAAGCCAACATGTGCTTCAGCGACGAGCCTGGCGTTTATATCGTGGGCGAATTCGGAGTGCGACTTGAGGACGACATGCACATCGCCCAGGATGGCGCGCATTGGTTCACGCCGCAAAGTCCGTCGATCGAGGAACCGTTCGCTTAATTGGCGCCGCCCGGCTATCGCCGCGCACGCGCTTACGCGCGGCTTTTGTTGGCACGGGCCCCGCCCGGCTATTGCCGGGCACCCGCTTACGCGCAGCGCCGGCGCGGGGTCCCCATCGCCCCACGCCGGCGCTGCGCGCGGGTCAGTTTTTGGGGAACTGGGCGAGGAGCTTTTGGGCGCGGTTGCGGGCGGATTGCAGCAGGCTGCTATCGCCCACAAGCTGCTCGAGGGTTGGGGCCAGGAGTTGGGGCTCGCCGAGTTCGTGGCCTTCCCAATCGGCAACGATCGCGTCCATGATATCGGTCAGGTCGAGACGGCTGTACTGCATGGCGTGTCGCAGCCGCAGAGCGTCGGAGCCGCAGACGCCGATTTTCTCGAACAGGGCGGTGAGCGCCGCCGCCGCCGGAATCGTGGTGTAGGTGAACTCCTCACTGGTATGGTGGGTGGCGTCGTCGAAGGCGAGCATTTTGTCGCCGGTGTAGGCAACCCTGGCCTTGCTCTGCAGCGGGCTGCCGAAGTCGCCGAGGATAGTGGCATCGGCGAAGATTTCATTGACGACGGCGGGCGTGGCGGTGAAGTTTGTGGTGACCAAGGGGTCGGCATCCTGCTGCCGGGCGGTGAAAACCGCCTGGCCGTCGCGGTTGACCACGACTGAGAAGAAAGCCGGCTGTGAGCCCTTGAAGCTGCGGCTGAAGGTGACGCGCGGCGACGAGGCCTGGGCCACCAGCTGGGCGGCGAGCAGGAGCAGGCCGGCCACGGTAGCGACCAAGCGCGCGAAGCGGTGCTTGCCCACCTTGACCACGACCGGCGCCCGCAGGGGCTGAGGCAATTTCACCGTGGTGCAGGGCTCGCCATCAAGCGAGACGGCGCCGCTCTTAATCAAGCGCGCGGCTTCGGTAATGGAAGGGGCGAGGTGGGCGGCTTCCAGCATTTTGTCGAGGCGGTCGCTGAACACGACGGCGACGTTGGTAATGGCGTCGGGCGCGGCGCCGCCCTGCACCACGCGCTCGAAGGCGCCGCGCGCCTCGCGGGCGGAGGCGGCACCGTGGAAGTCGCCGGCGATCTGTTCCGCCAGGCGTTTCTTGGCGTCCATGGGGTGCAGGTTTTTGAACCCAGCGATTTCGCTCTCGCTGGCGTCGGTGAGCAGCAGGTAATAACGCCACATCAGCTCGTCGGAGATGGACATGACTTTGGCGAAGATGGTCTCGGCGGGCTCGGCGATGCCAATGTAGTTGCCGAACGACTTCGACATTTTGCGCACGCCGTCAAGGCCTTCGAGCAAGGGCATGGTAAGGACAATCTGGGCGGGCTGGCCGTACTCGCGCTGAATCTCACGGCCGAGCAGCAGGTTAAAGCGCTGGTCGGTGCCGCCGAGCTCGACATCGGCGCGGAGCGCGACCGAGTCGTAGGCCTGGGCCAGGGGGTAAAGAAATTCGTGGATCGAGATGGGCTGGCCGGAGCGGTAGCGCAGTTGGAAGTCATCGCGCTCGAGCATGCGCGCGACTGTGTACTTGGCGCACAACTTGACCACGGAGGCGGCATCGAGCGATCCCAGCCATTCGCTGTTGAAGCGCACCCGGGTGCGCTCGGGGTCGAGCAGGCGGAAGACTTGGCTGCGGTAGGTCTCGGCGTTGGCCTGGATTGGTTCGGGGGTGAGGGCGGGCCGGGTTTCGCTGCGTCCGGTGGGGTCGCCGATCAGGCCGGTGAAGTCGCCGATGAGAAATGTGATCTCGTGGCCCAGATCCTGAAAGTGCTTGAGCTTGCGCAGCAGCACGGTGTGGCCGAGGTGGAGGTCGGGCGCGGTGGGGTCAAAGCCGGCCTTGACCTGCAAGGGTGTGCCGGTGCGGAGGCTTTGGGTGAGGCGCTGGCGCAGCTCCTCGACCGCAATAATGTCGGCCGCTCCCTTTTGCAGGTAGGCGAGCTGTTCTTCGACCGGCGCGAATACAGGCATGGCGTTTATTATAGAACCTGCCAGTTATGGACTTGAGCGTCGAAATCGCTGGATTGCGGCTGGAAAACCCGGTGCTGGCCGCGAGCGGCACGTACGGCTACGGCACCGAGTTCGAGGACATCGTGAACCTCGCCTCGCTCGGCGCGGTGGTGACCAAGGGACTGTCGCGCGAGCCGATGCCGGGCAATCCGAGCCCGCGCCTGTTTGAGACCTCGGCCGGAATGCTGAACTCGGTGGGTTTGCAGAACATTGGCGCCAGCGCCTTCGTGCGCACCCGGCTGCCGCGGCTGCGGCAGTTGGGGGTGACGGTGATCGCCAACGTGTTTGGCGAGACGGTGGACGATTACGTGGCGGTGATCGAAATGCTGAACGCGGGCGAGGGCATCGCCGCCTATGAGTTGAACGCGAGCTGCCCGAACACGCGCTGCGGGGGCATGGTGTTCGGCACCGACCGCGAACTGCTCGGGCAACTGGTGGCGGCGGCGAAACGGGTGTCGCGTCGGCCCTTGATCGTGAAGCTCTCGCCCAATGTCACGAGCATTGCCGAGATGGCGCGCGCCGCCGAGGGCGCGGGCGCCGATGCGCTGGCGGTGGCGAATACTTTTTTGGGTATGGCAATTGACGCCGAGACGCGGCGTCCGCGGTTTGCGCGGGTGGTGGCGGGGCTGAGCGGGCCGGCCATCAAGCCGCTGGCGCTGCGCATGGTGTACGAGACGCGGCGCGCGGTGGGGCTGCCGATCATCGGGCTGGGCGGCATTTCGACGGCGCAGGATGCAGTCGAGTTTCTGCTCGCCGGAGCCAGCGCGGTGGCCATCGGCACGACCAATTTTTGGGATCCGAAAGCGACCGAGAACGTGCTGGGTGGGCTGCGGCAGTTTTGCCTGCGCCACGGCATTGCCTCGCTGCGGACTCTCACCGGCGCGCTGCGGCTTTCCGATGAAATTGGCGGGGAGGCGGAGCGGTGAGGGTACTGGTGCTGGGCGGAGGCGGGCGCGAGCACGCGCTGGCGTGGAAGCTGCGGCAGTCGCCGCAGGTGGAGGAGGTGTTTGCCTTGCCCGGCAGCGACGGCATGGCCGCGGTCGCGACGGCGGTCGCCGGCGACCCCTGCGATGCGGCGACGGTACTGGGCGCCATCAAGCGGCATGCGATTGATCTGACCGTGGTGGGGCCGGAGGCGCCGCTGGCCGCGGGTATCGCCGATGCGGTGAGCGCCGCGGGGCATTTGATTTTTGGCCCTTCGCGGGCGGCGGCGCAACTGGAGGCGAGCAAGACGTTCGCCAAGGAATTCATGGCGCGGCACCGCATTCCGACGGCGCGCTTCGCCTGCGCCGATACTTTGGCGAGTGCGCGCCGCGCGCTGGCGCGGTTCGGCCGCCCCGCCGTGATCAAAGCCGACGGGTTGGCAGCGGGCAAGGGCGTGGTGATCGCGGGCCTTGCAGAAG
>JANWLQ010000177.1 GCA_025450725.1 Terriglobales bacterium | reverse complement strand
GGTTTTAATTCCGAACGGCGGCGCGTACACGACCACGCCGCGAATGCCATCAAGAGCGCCACGACAAAGCTCGATGGCCATGAAGGCTTCGCGTGGAAAGGGACTCTCCAGTCCGGCGGCCTGCTCGGTCGAGAAGCCAAATTTCGGGTAATAGTCTGGATGCCCGGCCACGATGACAATTTTCTCGTCCCGTTCTCGCAGCATCGCAAGGCCCATCGTCGGCCCGCGCAATGCCGCTTGATTCACCGTCCACACCGCTCGCCGCTCCTCGGCGCCAGGGGCGTTCTCGATGCGGATGAAAGCCATCGCGCTACGGACCTACCGCCGCTGCCGCGCGGCTTCGTAGAGCAGAATGGCGCCGGCGGCGCCGGCGTTGAGGGATTCAATGCTGCGTTGCATGGGAATGGCTATCGTTCTCCCGGCGGCGCGGAGGAGCTCGCGCGGTACCCCCGCCCCTTCCTGGCCGATCACGATGCATACTGGCCGGTCGAGCCCGCTCAGCGCTTCGTTCGGATCGTTACCGCTCGCGCGCGCGGCGGTGGCCAGCAGCGCTACATTCCGCGCGCGGCAGGCGGCAATCAGCTCGGCTGCCGTAACCTTCGCGACCACCGGCAGGTGAAAGATCGAACCGGCGCTGGCGCGCAGCGCCTTGGGGTTAAACGGACTCACCGTGTCCGCCAGCGCCACAAAACCCGTCGCGCCAAACGCGTCGGCGGCGCGGATGAGCGTGCCCAGGTTGCCCGGGTCCTGCATCTCGGCGGCGGCGAGCAGCAGCGGCACAGCGCCCTCTTTGCCGAACGCCTCGGCCAGGGCCGCCGGCGTGAATCGAACCAGAGCGGCGACTCCCTGCGGATGTTCAGCATCCATGGCGGCGGCAAACGGGCCGTCATCGGCCACCGCGGCGGTGGTGTGTTTCGAAAATTGCGGCAGCAGCTTGTCGCCGTGGTGCTCGAGGCCGGTGCGGCTGAACAGCGCCCGTTCAACGCGGAAGCCGCTGCGGATCGCCTCGCCGATCAGCCTTGGCCCTTCAATGGCGACCAGCGGCGGCCCGCTCTTAAAGGCGCGGCGGAACTCGGTGAGTAGCGGATGATGCCGCGGAATCGGCGTGGGTTCGACAGGCACACTCGTTAGGTTATCAGCATGCAGTCGCCGTAACTGAGGAAACGGTACTCGTTCGCGAGCGCGTGCTGGTAGGCGCGGCGAATGTTTTCGGTGCCGGCGAGCGCGCTGATCATCATGAGCAACGTCGTGCGCGGCGCGTGGAAGTTGGTCAACAACGCATCCACCAGCTGGAACCGGCGGCCGGGATAAAGAAAAATGCTGGTCTCGCCGCGGGTCGCGACCAAGTCGGCGGCAATGGTCTCCAGCACGCGCGCGGCCGTGGTTCCCACCGCGATAATACGGCGGTGCTCGCCCCGCGCGCGAGCAATCGCCGCCGCGGCGGGAGCCGTCACCTCGAAATGCTCGCTGTGGATCAGGTGGTTTTCGATTTCGTCACACTCGACCGATTGGAACGTTCCCAAGCCCACGTGGAGACTGACTGTGGTCCATCCGACGCCGCGTTCGCCGAGCCGCTTGAGCAGCGCGGGGCTAAAATGCAGGCCCGCCGTGGGTGCCGCGGCGGATTTCCCTTCGCCCGCGGCGTAAACGGTTTGGTACCGTTCGCGATCCTCCGGCGCGTCGCCCTCGCGACGCCGAATGTAGGGTGGCAGGGGGACGTGTCCGCGCTGCACGAGCCAGGCGTCGAACTCAATTTCGCTCGGACACGCGAATCGCAGGCGGCGCTCGCCACGCTCGCCGCGCTCCATCACCTCCGCCTTCACGCCGCTGTCGAAAGCAATCCGCGCGCCGCGGGCGAGTTTGCGTCCCGGTCGCACCAGAGCGTTCCATTCGCCGTTGCCGGCCGCGCCGAGCAAGAGCACCTCGACCTTAGCTCCGCTGGCAAGCCGGCCGACAAGCCGCGCCGGAAAAACCCGGCTGTCGTTGGCAACCAGGAGGTCGCCGGGCGCGAGCAGATCGGGCAATTCGCGAAACATGCGATCTTCCATCCGTCCGCTGGCTCGATCGAGCCACAACATGCGGCTGGCGTCGCGCTCCGGCAGCGGATGCTGCGCAATACGGTCGGCCGGCAGTTCGTAGTCGAATTCGGTCAACCGCATCTTTGTAGAATAACTGAGCGATACTGATGAACATGGCGACCGCCGATTCCATTGCCGCCGACGAAGCAGCGCTGCGCCGCGATATTTTGCGCATCGGCGGTTTTCTGCACCAAAAAAGCCTGGTGGCGGCGAGCGACGGCAACATCTCGGTGCGCCTGCCCGGCGGGCGCGTTCTGGCCACGCCCACCTCGATGAGCAAGGGCATGATGGAAGGCGCCGACCTGGTGGTCACCGACATGGACGGTCGCAAGCTCGAGGGACGGCGCAATCCATCGAGCGAAATGGCGATGCACCTGCTCATTTATCAGCTGCGTCCCGAAGTCAACGGCGTCGTGCACGCACACCCGCCGGCGGCGACCGGGTTCGCCGCCTCCGGCATCGCCTTGAACCAGGCGCTCTTGGCGGAAGTCGTGCTGGCACTGGGCTGCGTCCCGCTGGCCGAATACGGCACGACCGGCACGCCCGAACTGTCGGCCACGCTGCGCCCGCTGATTCCGCACTACGACGCCATCCTGATGGCCAATCATGGTGTGGTGACGTACGGCGAAGACGTTTGGAAGGCCTACTTCAAAATGGAGACGGTCGAGCATTTTGCCCGCATCGCGCTGGTCACGCACATTCTGGGCAAACAGAACCTGCTCGGGCAGGAAGAAGTCAACAAGCTATTGGAAGCGCGGCAGCGCTACGAGGGCATCACCACCGCCGCCGCCAATAGCGCCAACTGCCCGGTGACACGCGAAGGCGCGGCGGGTGGGCAGCCCGCTCCGGGATTGGGACCAAGATTGGCCGCGCCGCCGGCGTCGAACGGCAAGCGGCGCTGGTAGTCAGACCAATTCGACCGTGTCGCCGCGCAGGCGATAGCGCCGCGTTGCAATCGCGGACAGGCTCGAAACAATAAGCGGCGCGCCATCGAACTCGCGCTCGGCGTCGTCGAGCTCGCCGACCGAACTGGCCAGCGCCGGCGTGCGCGGCATAAATGCCGAGCAGCAATCGTCCGTTGCGCCTGTGCTGGCGGCGGCTGAAATGTCGAACGTGCCGATGCGCCGCGCCTCCGCCTGAATCGCCACCTTGTCGTCGCCAATCAGCGGGCGGTAGATCGGCAGCCGCGTGGCCGCGCTTACCGCCTCCAGATTGAGCGAAGTTTGACTTGCCACCTGGGCCAGCGAATCGCCCGTGACCAGTCCGTGGGCAAAGATTTTGTCGGCCAGCGCACTGGCGATACGCAGCATCATGCGGCGATAGATGAGCACCCGGTAGGCGCTCGGCGTGGCGGCGATCACGGCGCGCTGCACTGGCTCGAACGGGCATAAATACAGGCGGGTATGGAGCTGGTGGCGGGTGAGCGCCCGTGCCATGTCCTCCGCCGGGCCCACGCTGCTCGCATTGCCGGCGAGCGGCGTTCCATAAAAGTGAATGAGCATGACCCGCGCGCCGCGGCGGATCAGCCGATAGGCCGCGACCGGCGAATCGAAACCGGCCGAGAGCAGTCCCAACAGGCGCCCCGCGGTGCCGGCGGGCATGCCGCCCGGTCCGAGTTCCGGAGCACGGCTCACCAGCGCGCCTTTTCGGCTGAGGACGATGGTGCAGAGCCGTTCAGGATGGCGCAGATCCACCGGCAAACCCAGCTTCTCTTCGATGTAATGGCCGACGTAAACCGCGACGTCATGCGAGCTCAGCGCCAAGGCCTTGTCGGGCCGCTTCACGTCGAGCGCGAAGCTGGCGCCCGGTTGCGAGGCCACCATCGCCAGTGCCACCGGCGCGATGGCCTCGGCATCGGGCGCGACGCGTTGGCCGGCAACGATGGTTTGCACCCCCAGGGCGCGCTCCAGGCGCCGCCGTACGTCGGCCGCGGCGTCGTCGGGCGTGGTCACGATCACGCCCATGCCGCGCATGCCGACTTTGCTGCCCGTCCCCTCGAGCATGCGTTCGAGATTGGCGCGCAGCCGGGTGGTGAAAAAGCCGCGGTTCGCGCCTTTGAGATTGATCTCGTGGCCTTGGAGAATAAAATCCACAGCGTAGGCTCAGGCCGGTACGATCAGGCCGTCGCGCATGTGCAGCGTGCGGTGGCCGATTGCGGCCGCCGCGACGTTGTGGGTGATCATCAAGATGGTTTGGCCCAAGGTGCGATTCAGTTCGGCCATGACGCCCAGCACCGCGTCGGAGTTTTTCGAATCGAGATTTCCGGTTGGCTCGTCGGCCAGCAATAGCCGGGGCTGGTTGATCAGGGCGCGGGCGATCGCCACCCGCTGCTGTTCGCCGCCGGAGAGCTGGGTGGGGCGGTGATCCAGCCGGTTGCCGATGCCGAGCAGTTCGATGAGCCGCTGCATATGAGCCGCATCACCGTCGCTTGGGTGGGCGCGGCGGCCCGCAATTTCGCGCGCGATCTCGATGTTGCCGCGCGCGTCGAGCGTGGGCAACAGGTTGAACTTCTGGAACACGATGCCGATGGATTTGCGCCGCAGCGCGGTGCGCCCGGCGTCCGAGATCGAGCCATACTCGACGCCCTCGATCCACACCCGCCCCGTGGTCGGCGGCGTCAGCCCGCCCAGAATGTGTAAAAGCGTGCTTTTGCCGCTGCCCGACGCTCCCACGATCGAGACAAACTCGCCGGGTTCGATGGCGAGCGAGACGCCGCGCAGTGCCGGCACCATGACCTGGCCGACAGGATAATCCTTGGTCACGTTTTCGGCTTGGGCAATGAAAGACATGAGTGATGATTATATTAGCTGTGCCAGTTGCCGCCGACGTTTCTCGATCGCCCGCCTCCGTTTCCTCCCGCGATCACGCCGTGGATCTGATCAAGGGCGTGGCCTGCTTCCTGATGGTCGTGGCCCACGTGCCCTTCAAGCACGCCCCTTGGTTGAACATCGTCACCATGGGTTCGGTGCTGTTCTTCAGCTCGACCGGCATGAACCTGTGGACGATTCTGGCCCGCGCCCGGGGCGACGAGCTGCGCATTGCCGCCAACGGGCTGTTTCTGATTTTCGCCGGCTTCGCAAACAACTACGTGCAGGGCACGCTCTGGATGTCGGATGTGTTCCAAAGCGCGGGCATGGCCATGCTCGCCGTGCTCATCTTGCGCTGGCTCCTGCCGGGTTGGTGGACGTGGTTGTTCCCGCTGCCCTTCGCCGTGCACTGGCTCAACCAGAACGTGTACTACTGGAAAATCTCCGATGGTGGGTTGTCGTCATTCTTCCTGGCGCCAGGCTTATTTCCACTGCTGCCCTGGCTCAGTTTTTATCTGCTGGGCGCGCACCTCCAGCGTGACCCGGCGCGCGTCATGCGGCTGACCATCGCGGCCGCGGCGCTCGGGGCGTGCGCTGTCCTCTCCATGACGGTTGGTTTCCACTTCGACAAATTTTGGATGAGCACCGATTATTGGCTGCTCGCCCTGGCTGACATTGCGCTCACGCTGGAGCTGTTTCGCTGGTGGCTGCGGCGTCGCCCCCGCGCCCCCTGGGCCGAGGTTCGTTATTGGGGCGCGAATTCCTTGGTGTTTTACAGTTTGCACAGCCTGGTGATCCGCCTGCTTGAAATTTGGATTCCCGCCGGTCCTTGGCTGTTGCTGGGCGCGGTGGCGGGCACGGCCGCGCTGATGCGGGGGGCTCTGCCGCTCCAGGACTGGTCGCGGCAGCGGCCGCCGGCGAAGATCCTCGCCGCCTGCACCGCGTTCTCGGCAGGCATTCTTTGGTTGGAAAGTGCCTATCTCAGCACCTACCCGGCGAAGAGCTTTGTCAGCTTCGGCTTGACCCTGGCCTTCGTGGTGGCGTACCCGGCGTTCAAGGTCGCAAGCGCGCGCCTGCCGGTATACTGGAATTAGCGATTCATGCGGCTGTTTTGCAACTCCACTCTGGGCCTGATTCTGATACTCGGGTTGGCGGCCACCTGCCAGCAAACTACTCAGCAAGCCCCCGCCTTCACCTTTCACGCCAACGTGGGCGAGGTGCTGGTGCAGGCAAGCGTGCTCGACAACAAGGGCCGCACCGTCAATTCGCTGCCCGCCGGCGACTTCACGGTTTATGAGAACGGGGTCAAGCAAAATGTCGAGTCGTTCTCTCACGACGATGCGCCCGTATCGGTAGGCATACTGGTGGACAATTCGGGCAGCATGCGCACCAAGCGCATTCAGGTGGATCAGGCGGCGTTGAATTTCGTGCGCGCCAGCAACGAGAACGATGAGGTGTTTATCGTTAAGTTCAACGACGAATACCATCTCGCCTCGCCTTTTACCAACAGCATTCCCGCGCTGGAAAAGGGCCTGGGCGAGATTGACCCGCAAGCGGGCACGGCGCTTTACGACGCGATCATCAACGGCGTCACCTATTTGAACAAGTACGGCAAGCGGCCAAAGAAGGTGCTGCTGCTGATCACCGACGGCCAGGACGACGCCAGCAGCCACGACCTTAAGCAAACGCTGACCCTGTTGCAATCGCTCGACGCTCCCGAGATCTACTGCATCGGCTTGGTGGACAAAGACGATAGCGGTTCCTCGCGCAAGGAATCGCGCAAGGTGCTGCTTCAGTTCGCCGACGCCACCGGAGGTCTGGCCTACTTCCCCTCCAACCTCGACCAGGTGGATGCCATCACCAACAAGGTGGCGCGCGACATCCGCCAGCAGTACAGCCTGGTCTACCGGTCCAATCAATCTGGACCCGGCTTTCGCTCGATTAAGGTCGAAGTCAAAGACCCCCACCTCAAGCACCTCACCGCCCACACCCGCATCGGCTACCAGAGCACCAAGTAGGCGGGCTTTCCCTCCCGCATCGGGTTTGCTACAATCCTACTTGTAGGTAACCAAGGGGAGAGGAGGCGATCCGCATGAGCCGGCCGACGGATTTGGTGCAAGGCACGCTTGACTTGTTGATCCTAAAAACGATTGCGCTCGAACCTAGCCATGGCTGGGCCATTGCGCAGCGCATCCGCCAGGTGTCCGGTGACAGCTTGAACGTGCAGCAGGGTTCGCTCTATCCGGCGCTGCATCGGCTCGAGCAGCAGGGTTGGATCGCGGCGACCTGGGGGGCTTCCGAAAACGGCCGCCGGGCCAAGTACTACGCGCTCACCGCCGCCGGGCGCAAACAGTTGGCCAAGGAACTGAAAGAGTGGCAGCGTCTCTCGGCCGGCATTGGCCTGATTGTGGGTCAAGTTTGAACTAGAGGTAAACCATGCGCACCGCACGCACATTGTGGCTTCGGTTTCGTTCGCTGGTATTGCGCGTCCGGGTGAACCGCGAGTTGAGTGAAGAGCTCGCTTTCCACCGGGAGTGCGCCGGTACGCCGGAAAAGGTGGCCGGCGGCGATTCGGTGTGGGAGGCGTGCCGCGACCAGCGCGGGGTCGCGCTGATTGAGAATACGCTTCAGGATTTGCGCCTGGCCACGCGCCGCCTAGCCGCGTCGCCCGGACTGTCGCTGACCGCGACCACGGTGCTGGCTGTGGGTATCGCCGCGGCGGCGGCGATGTTCGCGCTGGTCAGCGCGGTGCTCCTGCGGCCGCTGCCCGGCGCCGCCCCGGCGAGCCCGCTGGTACACCTCGAGCGCGTCGAGGGCGGGCAATTGCTCGGCGATTTTAGCTATCCCGACGCGCTGGATTTCCGGGCAATGAGCCGGTCCTATGCCAGCCTCACCGCCTTCTCTCCGGCCAACTGGTACTGGCGGGTCCAGAACCGCTCCGGCGAAGCTGATGGCGAAATGGTCAGCGGCAATTTTTTTTCTACTCTTGGCGTCCAGCCGGAACTGGGCCGGCTGTTGAACCCCGACGATGAACCCAGCGCCCACAACCGGGTTGTAGTTTTGAGCGACCAGCTATGGCGTGTTTCCTTCGGCGCCGACCCGGCGATTGTCGGTAAGACGGTGGTGCTCAATCAAACGCCGATGAGCGTCGTGGGGGTGGTTCGGGCCCCGTTTCGCGGAGCGACGCTGATATGGGCGGCTGATCTGTGGGTACCGATTACCGCTCAGCCGCAGCTCATGCCGATGAACGACAACGGCAGTTGCCTCGAAACCAGAAATTGCGGCTGGGTCACGGTGTTTGGGCGGCTCGCATCCGGTGTCACACTCGCCCAGGCCCGGGCGGAGGCGCATACCGTGGCGGCGCGCATTGGCGAAGCCCATCCTCTGCTCAAATCGCGGCAGGCCACCGTGGTGGCCGGCCTGGGCCTGTGGTCCGACGACCGCGCGACAATGGGCCGCTTTCTACTGCTCATGTTGGCCGGCACAATGCTGCTCGTCGCCATGACCAGCGCCAGTGTCGGTAGTCTTTTCCTGGCGCGTATGGCGGCGCGCCAGCGCGAAGTCGCGACCCAGTTGGCGCTTGGCGCGACGCGGATGCGCGTCGCGCGGCAGTTCGTGCTCGAAGCCGGAATTGTAGCCGCAGCCGGAACCGTCGCCGGCCTCGCCGCCGCCACGCCTCTCGCCCGGTCGTTGCTGCGTCTCGAGCCGACCGCGCCGGCGAATATGGCGGTAACGCTCGACTGGCGCATCACCGCTTTCGCGGTGGCCATCGCGGTGCTGAGCACCTTGGTCATGGCGGCGGCGCCCGCGTTCCTGGCGGCGCGGGCCAGCCTCTCACTGAGCCTGGCGCGCTCGCGCAAACGCCACGCTGCGCAGCGCTGGCTGCTCGCCACCCAGCTCGGCGTCGCGCTGCTCCTTTTGATTGCGGCAGGCCTGGCTGGACGTTCCGTGCAATTGGCCGCGGCCGGGCAGGTGCCACGGCGCAGCGATCAGATTGTCATGGCGAGGCTCGATACTGGGCGTATTTTCGTTTCTCGTGCGGACGGCGCGGCGCTTCTCGAGCGCATTCGCGAACGCGCGGCGGTATTGCCTGGTGTGGCCACCGCCGTTCTCGCCGCCTGCATTCCGCCCTCGCTTTGCAATCGCGGATCGGTCTTTGTCGCCGGCACGGAACCCCCCGCAGCGGTCGCGCGGGCTCAGGATTTTTTGGCTCCCAACCGGCCCGACATCAACTGGGTGACGCCTGGCTATTTTTCTCTGTTCCAAATTCCGCTCCAGCGCGGGCGCGACTTTAACCTTGGCGACCGCCTGGGCCGACAATTGGTTTGCGCTCTAAATCAAACGCTGGCTCAACGTCTATGGCCACACCAGGATCCGCTAGGCCATCAAATTGATTGGCCAAGCTACGACCGAGGGCAAAAGCAGAAGAGCTATTTCACGGTGGTTGGCGTGGTGGCTGATCGCCGCGTGCGCTTGATGGAGCCGCCCCCGGAACAGATGTTCGTTCCCTCAGCGCAAACGCCGTTTCCCACCGCGCAACTCGCCGTGAGCGGCGCGCTGCCGGTCGAGCGCTTGTATGAAACTCTGCGCGAGGCCGTGGCTCAAGAGAATGCCGCGCTGCCCGTGCTTCAGCTACATACCGAGTCCGATCAGGTGCGCCTGACTTTGTGGCAGCCCATCGCCATCGCCGACCTCGCGGGCCTCTGCGGCGGTTTGGCCGCGCTCCTCGCGGCCATCGGATTGTTTGGAACGCTCGCACAATTGATCGCCGAACGGCGCCACGAACTCGGCATCCGCCTGGCGCTCGGCGCGGCGCCATCGCAGTTGATCAACATGGTGGCGCGCGATGCCGTGGCGGCGATTGCGGCCGGGCTACTTCTTGGCGCCGGAGCCGGCGCCCTGGCCCTACAGGGCCTGCGGCCCTGGCTCTACGGGGTTCATATTTTCGACCCGCTCTCGTGGTCAGCCGCCGCCGCGTTGTTGGCCGCCATTGCTCTCACCGGTTCCTACCTGGCCGCCGCCCGCGCCGCGTCCATCCCCGCCGCCGAAGCGTTGCGCTGCGAGTAAGCCGCCTATTTCATGCCGGTGGCGAAAATCCAGCCGTTCGTTTCCTCGAGAATGATCTGAACGTCGGCGTAGCCCGCCGCCTGCAAGAGCTCCCGGTGGCCGTCGGGATCAAGCAAGGTCAGACCCACTCGGGCCGCATATTTCGCGCAGGCCCGCGCCGCGCGTGTGTTCGCGCCACGGTACACCTCGGAAATCACAGCAAGCCTGCCGCCCGGTTTCAGTACCCGGCGAATTTCCCGCGCTCCGGCGGGCACGTCAGGCCACCAAATATGCGTCTCCACAGCCGTGACGAGATCGAAATGATCAGGAGGGAATGGGAGCTCCGAAACCGAACCGAGTTTCACTGCGATGCGTCCGCTGGCGAGTTCGACCGCGTTCAACTTGCGGCTCGCCGCTACGCTCGTCTCCGAGTAATCGATGCCGTGGACTGTGCCCTCGCGCGCCATCTGCGCCAGCTTGGCAAGAGTCCTGCCTCCGCCGCAACCGACATCGAGAATGCTAAAGCCACGTTCAACGGCGACGTGCCGGAATCCCCAATCGGTAACCGCCGAGTGGCGGTCGTTCATATTGCGTAAAACCAAACGGCCGATCCAGCCGTTTGGCTTCTTGCACTGCGTCGGTTTCGAACGCTCCTTGAGTGCCATACGACATGATGCACGATGCCCACCCACATTTGGGGGCATTGACGTGGGTGGCGAATTCGGTTGTAGTCAAGTTTCGCGCGTGCGTCTATGCTGTTCCGAACCTTGAGCGCCTCCGTGATCGGCATCGAGAGCCGCTTAATTGAGATCGAGGCCGATGCGTCGCCCTCCTCCGGTCCCGAGTCGCAATTCTCCACTGTGG
>JANWLQ010000176.1 GCA_025450725.1 Terriglobales bacterium | reverse complement strand
TGTTGAACGTGGAACGATTCCGTTCCTCATCGGGCTATCTATTCGATCCGTACGACGGCGCCCGGTCCCTCGTTGATATTGTGGTTGACGGATTGCTCGACCCAACCCGGCTCGAGCGCATTGAAAGCATACGGCAGGAGAGCACCGCCGGCGCGCTTTCGGCGAGCGAAGTTATGGCGGCGCTGCTGAAGCAGGCGTTCCCCACGCCGGCAGGAGGCAACGGATTGCAATCGGTTGTGCAGACGGAAACGGCGGAGGCGCTGATGAACCTGGCGGGGAGTGCGAACGCGCCGCCGGAGGTGAAATCGGAGGCCTGGGCGGCGGTTCTCTCGCTGCAGCGCACGCTCGCGGCCCAGACCTCGAATCCGACGGTGGAGCGCCTGCGCGCGGAGGTGGCGCTCTTCCTGCGCGATCCGCGCCAATTCGTTCCCCACCGCCCGGCCGCCGCGGCGCCCACGGGCCCCCCGGTAGGCGGCGGATAAATGTCGTTCGCCGACTGGCTGTTCGGCGCACCGCTTGCGAGTTGGGAAGATCGCGAGCAACGCATCGGTATCGCCGCGGGCGTGCCCACCTTCGGCCTGGACGCGCTGAGCTCGGCCGCTTACGGACCGGAAGCGGCGCTCACGCTGCTGATTCCGGCAGGTGTGGCCGGAGTGGCGTATATCGTTCCGCTCAGCCTGACCATCATTCTGCTGTTGGCGATCGTTTTCACCTCGTACTGGCAAACGATCGCCGCCTATCCCAAGGGGGGCGGCTCCTACACCGTGGCCAGCGAGAATCTCGGGCGCCTGCCGGGAGTGACGGCGGCGGCGGCGCTCATCGTGGACTACGTGCTCGACGTGGCGGTGGGGATTTCGGCGGGAGTCGGCGCGCTGGTGTCAGCCGTTCCGGGTCTGCAGCATGACACGGTGGCGATTTGCCTCGGCATTTTGCTGGTGCTGACGGTGATCAACCTGCGGGGCGTGCGCGAGGCGGGCGTGGCGTTCATGGCGCCGACGTTTTTGTTTATCGGCTGCCTGCTGCTGGTGATCGGGCGCGGGCTCTGGGCGATGGTGGCGAGCGGCGGGCATCCACACGCGGTGGTCGCGCCGCCGTCGGCTTCGGCGGCGCACGCGGTCGAGGCCGTGAGCGCGTGGCTGCTGATCCGCGCCTTCGCCGGCGGGTGCACCGCGCTGACCGGCGTCGAAGCGGTGAGCAACGGCGTGTCGGCGTTCCGCGAACCGGCCTCGAAAACGGCGCAGCGGACGCTGACGATCATTGTGGCGCTGCTGGCGATTTTGCTGGCCGGCATCGCGGTGCTGGTGCGCGCCTACCATATCGTAGCGACGCCGCCGGGGAGCGCCCATTACCAAAGCGTGCTGGCCATGCTGACCGCGGCGGTGACCGGGCGGGGATGGTTCTTTTTTGTGACCGTGGCCTCAATCCTGCTGGTGCTTTCGCTTTCCGCCAACACCGCCTTCGCCGGCTTCCCCCGGCTTTGCCAGATTGTGGCCGAAGGTGGCTTTCTACCCACCTTCTTCGCCATGCGGGGGCGGCGCCTGGTCTACAACATCGGCATTATTGTCCTGACGCTGCTCGCCGGGATCCTGCTAATCGCCTTCGGCGGCGTCACCGACAGGCTGATTCCGCTTTTTGCGATCGGCGCCTTTCTGGCGTTCACCCTGTCGCAGGCGGGGATGGTGGTGCACTGGCGGCGCAAGCGCGGCCCACACTGGCACCGTAACCTGATGCTGAATGGAGTGGGCGCCATCGCCACCGGCATTACCGTGCTGGTGGTACTGGTGGCGAAGTTTACGGAGGGCGCCTGGATCACGGCGCTGGTGATACCGGCGTTAGTCTGGATGATGGTGCGGGTGAAGCGCCAGTACGAACGAATGGAGCGCGCGGTGCGCCCGCAACCGCTGCGGCTCGATCATTTGCAGCCACCGATCGCGGTGGTGCCGATCGCGGGATGGAATCTGGTCACAGAAAACGCCCTACGCTTCGCCTGCACACTGACGCCGCACGTGCGCGTGGTCCATATCCATTCCGCCGACGAAGACATGCCGGCGCAGCCCAACTGGCAACCGGCGATGGCCGAGGCGGCGGCGCAGGCGGGCATTCCGGCGCCGCAGCTCGACATAGTTGAATCGCCGTATCGCTTTGTGATCGGTCCAATTCTGGATTATGTACTCAAGCTCGAGCACGACAGCCCTGACCGTGAAATTGCCATCGTCGTACCCGAAATTGTCGCGCGGCGATGGCAGCATTTTCTCCTGCACAACCACCACGCCACAGCGCTCAAGGCCATGCTGCTGCTCAAGGGCAGCTCGCGCACCGTGGTGATTAACGTTCCCTGGTACATAAAGAAGTGAAACTCACCCGACTCTTGCTGTTCTTCACACTGTGCGCCACGGCGCTGACCGCCCAACAAATGAACTTGCATGAAGGCTGGATGATTCAGACTTCGGCGCATGTTTCCGCCGATCCGGGGGCCATCTCGCAGCCGGGTTTTTCGACGGCGGGTTGGTATCCGGCGACGGTGCCTTCGACGGTTTTCAACGCGCTGGTCGAGAACAAGGTGTACCCCGACCCGGACTACGGCATGAACCTGCGCCAGGCGGCCGGGGTAGAGTACAAAATCGGCGCCAACTATTCGCACGAGGAAATACCGCGCGACAGCCCCTATGCGGCGCCGTGGTGGTTCCGGACCGAGTTCAAGCTGCCGCCCGGATTTGCCGGCAAGACGGTGTGGCTCGATTTTCACGGCATCAACTATCGCGCCAATATCTGGCTCAACGGCCGACGGCTGGCCAGCGATGAACAGGCCCAGGGGACGTTTCGGCGTTTTGAATTCAATATTACCGACGTCGCGCAGGCTGGCGCCAACGCTCTGGCGGTCGAGGTCTTCGCGCCGCGCGTTCACGATTTGGCGATCACGTTTGTGGATTGGAACCCGATGCCGCCGGATAAGGACATGGGTTTGTGGGGCGGCGTCTCGCTGCGGGCGTCGGGCCAGGTTGCGATTCGTCAACCTTGGGTCGAGACGCAACTGCAGGCCGGCGGCGGCGCCCGGGTGCGGGTCACGGCCACGCTGGTGAACGCCAGCGACCGGCTGCGGCGGGGTGTTCTGCGGGGCAGCTTGGCAGGGCGGGCGTTTTCGATTCCGGTGGCGCTGGGCGCGCAGGCTTCGCAAACCGTAGAACACGAGTTGACGCTGGCGCATCCGCACTTGTGGTGGCCGCATGATTTAGGGCGGCCCAACTTGTATCCGCTGCAACTGCGTTTTATCTCTGACGGCAGGGTCAGCGATCGCTACCAGCACCAGGTCGGACTGGATCAAATTACGTCGGAGAAAACGCCGGGCGGAGCGGAGCAGTTCTTGATCAATGGCCGCAAGCTCTACGTTCGCGGCGGCGGCTGGACGCCGGACATGTTGCTACGCGATGGCCCGGCACGCTGGGTGCTCGATTTCCGGTATGCGCGGGAAATGAACCTGAACACGATCCGGCTCGAAGGCAAGCTGATGGACGACGCCTTTTTCGACATCGCCGATCAGCAGGGCATTCTGGTGATGGCGGGCTGGTGCTGCTGCGATCACTGGGAGGAGTGGGGATCATGGACTGGCGATGAACGCGCGGTGGCGACCGCCTCGCTGCGCGATCAGGCCGAGCGCTTGCGCGCCCATGCCAGTCTGCTGGTTTGGCTGAACGGCAGCGATAATCCGCCACCGGCGGCAATCGAGAAGGCATACCTTGAGGTATTACGCGATGCGCGCTGGGACAAGCCGATTCTGTCGTCGGCCTCGGGCAAACCCACCCCGGTCACCGGGGCTTCAGGCGTGAAAATGACCGGGCCCTACGATTACGTGCCGCCCGATTACTGGTTGGATGAGCCGCAGCTCGGCGGCGCGCGCGGCTTCAACACGGAAACCAGTCCCGGCGCCGCGATACCACCGTTGGACAGCCTGCGTCGATTCATCCCCACTGACCATCTCTGGACCGCGGCCGGGCCCCACGATCCGTACTGGAACTTCCACGCCGGCAGCGGGCAGTTTCTCAACTTGCACCGCTATGTGACGGCGCTGACCGCGCGCTATGGCACGATCACTGGGTTGGATGATTACGTCTGGAAGTCGCAAGCCAGCGCCTACGAAGGCGAACGCGCCATGTTCGAGGCCTTCGGGCGGAACCAGGGCGAGGCGACCGGCGTAATTCAGTGGATGCTGAACAACGGCTGGCCGTCGTTGATCTGGCACTTGTACGACTATTATTTGCGCCCAGGGGCCGGCTATTACGGCGTCAAGCAGGCGAATCAGCCGTTGCACGTTCAGTATTCATCGAGCGACGGTGCGGTGAGCGTGGTGAATCACACGTTGCAGGCGAGCGAGAAGCTGGAGGCGATTGCCGAAACCTACTCGCTGGACGGACGCCGCATCGATAGGCGCGCTGCCTGGGTCACGGTCGCCGGCGAGAGCAGCCGGGTGGCGCTGACGCTGCCGCCAGCCCCTCAGACCTGCTTCCTGCGCCTGAGGCTGCGGTCGGCAGAGGGCGTCATCGGTGCGCCGAACGTCTATTGGCTCTCGGCGAAACCCGACGTGCTCGATCTACATAGCGCCAACTGGTATACGACACCGGAGTCGAATTACGCGGATTTCTCGGCGCTAAGCCAACTGCCCCGAGCCATAGTCACGGCGACACCCGCCTTTCACCGCACGACCACCGAAGGGTTCGCCCAAGTGCGCGTGACGAACCGAAGTAACCACATCGCCTTCATGGTCCGCCTGCAAATCCGGGCTGGCAAGAGCGGCGAAGAAGTCCTGCCCGTCTGGTGGAGCGATAACTACCTGACCCTCCTGCCCGGCGAATCGCGAACCCTGAGCGCCCGTTACCGCCTGCGGGACCTCGATCCGCATCCACCCGCATTATCGGTAACCGGCTGGAATTTCGGTCAGTAAGCGCGCGCGCTATCGACGGCCCGCATCACAAAAATCAGATTGAAGGCCAGGCGACGACGTAGAGCCAAGGGCAATCGCTGCGCCCATGTCTCGATTCGATGGCAGGTCCTCAGCCACCGCGGCGATCGCAATATTGACGACCGGCAATGTCCGGTGATCGCAGGGGTGCCCCAGGCGAGGCGGCTCTCCACCTCGAAGCCGGCCGCGGCCGCAAGCGATGTCAATTCCCGGTCGGTAAGCAGGAACAGATGCCCGTCGGCGTCGGGTTGGAACTGTCGCGCCTCCAGTGCAGTAAAGTCCGTCACCTTGCTGTGGGTTGGAAGTCGGTTGCGAAAGTAATCTCCGTTCGGGGTCGATATCAGCAGCCGCCCACCGGAAGCGACGAATCGGCGCAGTTGTCGCAGGAACGCTTCGGCATGCGCCACGTGTTCAATAATTTCGGCCGCGACCACCAATTCAAAAAGGCCCGTCCGCTCCGGCGCCAGATCGAAAAGATTCCCTTCCAACACCTCAATCTCCGCCGCGTTGGTGAATTGCCCGACCGATACCCGCAGGTTGTCTCCGCGCAAATCATTGGCGACCACCCGGCGCGCTCCGGCTTGTTTGAGCGAGGCGCATAGCGCCCCATCACCAGCCGCCACCTCCCGCACCGACTGTGGCTGCAGCGCCAGGGCGATATCCAATGTCAGTAGCGCGCGCATTCGTCCATAGGCGAAATAGGAGGGCGGCCAGGCTTGGCCGAAATTCCAGCCCTCATGGTCGAGCGCGCTGGCGCTGGCGCGCATCGGACGCACACTCGAAAGTCCCCGCTCACAGACGGCGCGGTAGCTGTCCCAGCTCACCATGGCAGGAGATGTTACTACAGGCTTCGGTCGTCGACGTCGCGGGCGTAGGCAGGGGAGAAACGCACCGTGACGCGGCGGGTGCTGTGGTCCTCATCGCTGGCAATAGTGCCGCCGCCGGTGGCGAAGCCAACGAAGCTTTCCGGCGTCCCCGCCGGGTCGGCTTCATCGTGGCCGGCCTGATGCGGCGCTGCCAGCACTCCCAGGGCGTTGTAGTCGGTGCTGAATTTCGAGAAGCTCGCGGCGCTCCACCCCCAACGCGCAACCAAGTGATCGTCGTTTGTGGCCATGGATCCGCTCCAAGTGACATTCTCCAGATCGCCCGGAATACTGGTCTCTACCGCGATCGACACACCCGTCAGAAAAAAATCTGCTTGACCTTCTTCGTTGTCATCACCGCGCGCCATGTGCCGGGATGCAGACAGCGGCGCCACGGTATTCCAAGTCTGGGTTGCGGAATCAAAACTGGTGGTGGCGCGCTCGGCGGCGGCGGAGAAGGTCAGCGTTCCGTTCGGCACGGTGATGACGACGGGGATGCCGGCGAGCGAATAGCTGATCGTGCCCCCTTGGAACGCCAGGATATCGCCATCCTTGGCGCCGCGGGCACTCACGGTAGCGCTGAACCAGAGGCTGCCGCCCCGGCGAATGGGGCGGAAATTGAAATCCTGCTGCAGCGAGGTCGCCCGATTGAAAGGCAGCACTTGCGCAGCGGTTACGGTGAGGACACCGGGCACAAAATGAGCGAAGAAGTAGTTCGGCGCACTGAGCGTGCCAGCTGCAACCGTAATTGGGTAGCTGCCCGGCGGGCTCGCGCTCGTAGCCGAAGTCGCCTCCACAGCGCTTCCGCTCAATGCCGATGCCTGGGTGTCGCCATTGACCAGGCCGGAGGCGGTAAAGCTGAAGGTTGGCAGCGCCGCGCCGCTCGCCATGCTGGCGTTGTTGGCGGTCAGCGTCAGCGGCGCCGGTGCAATGTTCAGCGCTGTCGGCGACGCTACCGCGACCGGAAGATAGTCGACTGTGTCAGTCGGGGTGAAAACTCCGCTGAGCGCATAGCTGCCAGCGCCGAGCACGCTATTGACATTAATCGGCGCCGTATTGGCGGTGAGGGTGAACGTGCCCGGAATACTGCTTGACAGAACCAAACCGGCGCGCAGCGCCTGGCCATACACCAGCCCACCGGCCGCGACGCTCAAACTCGCCGCCGGCGCCACCGGTTGGATGGTCAGCGTGCCCGCCACCCCGGTGAAAAAATAGGATACGGCGCTCAGCCCCGCGGTGGACACCGTGATCGGATAGGTCCCGGCCGGGGCGCCCGCCACCGCCGTCGTCGTCAGCGTGGCCACGCCTGTCACCTGGGCGATGTTGTCGCCCGCGCGGAAGCCGCTGATGGTATAGGTGAGCGCCGGCAGCTGCATTCCGAATCCCACCGATAAATTGTTTGCGGTTACGGTCAACGGCGCCTGATTGACGGTAATGAAGGTATTCAACACCACGTTGTTGTAGTTGGCGGTGTCGTTAGGAGTAAAAATGGCATTTAGTGTGTCGTGACCAACCCCGGGAATTCGGGCACTGTCGGTTGGCGAGCCATTATAGAAAAATGCCCAGGTACCCGCGACCGGCGTGCTGACATTGAACCAGCCGGCCAGCGAGGCGCCGTAGACGAATGTGGTCGGGCCGGGCAGCACCCAACTCGTCGTCGGCGTCGCCTTGTCCACAGTCAATGTGCCGCCGGTACCGGCGACAAAGTTGTAGTTGGCCGCGCTCAAGCCCGCCACTGACACCGTGATCGGATAGTTGCCGACCGGAGAAAGCAACGTCAACCCCGCCACGCTGAGCACCGGCGCGCCGCGGACCACCGACGGGCCATCGCCATTTTGAAAGCCTGTGAACGTGTACTGATTGAGTGCCGGAAGCAGGCCAAAGGCCATGCTGGTACTGATCGCGTTCACCGTCAGTAAAGCCTTGGCGACGGTGACACTCTGGGTCAGCGTGACCGGCGCGTAGTCGCTGGGAACAAACGGCGTCTTGAGCGCGGTAATCGTGTACGCGCCCGCCGGCAGCACCGTATTGACCGTCACCGCTCCCACGCCGGCAATGCTGAACGTCCAGTTGCCGGGCGTGGCGCCGGTGGGATCGAGCACCCCGGCGCCCAAGGCCTGGCCGTAAGTCAAGGTCGTCGTACTTGGCGCCCACGCGCCCGGCAATACCGCGGGCGTGATCGTCAACGTTCCCGGCACAAAAACAAAATTGTAGTTGGCCGCTTGCAATGTGCCGAAGCTGGCCGTGATGGAATACGTCCCGCCGTGACTCCCCACCGTCGCCGTCGTGGTGATGGCGGGCGCTCCGCTGACCACCGCCGCACTATCGGCGCCGACAAATCCACTGATTCCGTAGCTGAAGCTCGCCGGCAGATTCGCGCCAAACGGGATACTCGTGTTCGTCGGCGTAACCGTCAGCACCGCCGGCGCGGCGGTAATCACCTCCGTCACTGGCGCCGCCGCCAGGTAACTCGAATTCCCCGCCTGATTGGCCGTAATCGTGATCGGGCCGGCGCCGGTTGCCGTCAGGCTGGCGCCACTCAGCCGACCCGGCCCGCTGGTCACGGTCAATGTCACTGGATTGCCGCTCCCGCCCCCACTCACTCCCAGCACCACCGCCCCGCCCCCGTAGGCCAGTCCCGTTACCGGACTCAAGACAATCGTCTGCGGCCCCGGCACTCCCGTACCTGACACCGCCACCGTCTGCGTCGCTCCCGGTTGATTGACCGCGTTGTCGCTGATCAGCGTCGCCCCACTCACCGCTCCCAGCGCCGTGGGCACGAACGCCATCGAAACCAGGCAGGCGGCCCCGGCCGGCAATGTGCCCGTGCAGGTTCCGCCCTGGTTGGGGAACCGCGGATCGAAGGTGATGCTGTTGATACTCAGCGGCAGCGTCCCCACGTTGATCAACGGCGTGTTGAGCGCCGCGCTCGACTGCCCGATACCGGTCGCCGGGAACGGCAGCGCCGGCGGGTCGACGGTATCGACCTCGTAACTCATCGCGCCGCCGGTATCAGCATAGATCACGTTCCCGTTCGCATCCACCTTGATGGCGTCAGGAAAGATCAGATTCTGGTCCAGCAGGTAGGCGGCCCGCATGTCGTAGGTCCCGCCCTGGTACGGAATCACCTCAATGGCGAGATGCTGTTCCAGCGCCAAGTACAGGTTGCTGGCCGCATCCAGTGCCAACGCGGACGGCTGACCATCCACGTCGCTGATCAGCGTCGTCTGCGCCGCCGAGTTGAGCACGCCCGCTTGATTCGGAATCTTGACGATTCGTCCATTGCCCCAATCGGCGATGATCAGGTTGCCGCCGCCGTCGAAGGCGACATCCGCCGGTTGGTTCAGCGGATCGGTGGCGCTGCCCAGGCTGATGGCGGCCGCCGCGTTTAGAGTCCCGTTCTGGTTCGGCAGTTCCAGCACCCGACTGTTGCCCTGATCGGCGATATAAAGATTGCCGGCGCCATCCACAACCATTCCCGCCGGGTTGTTCAAATGTGTCAGATTCACGTCGCTGACCGGGTTCTGCAGGACAATCACATTGGGCCCGCCGTTGGCCGGCTTCTCAATGATTTCGCTATCGTAGAAGTCAGCAACATACAAGTTCCCGGCGCCATCAACCGCCAGGCCGCCAGGATTGTCCAGCGTCGGTCCGCCCGCCGGATTGGTGACCACCGTCTGACTGGCGGTCGTAAGCACGCCGTTGATCAGCGGTATCTTGATCACCCGCCCCAGGTCGTTCGAACTGTACGGAAAATCCGCGACGTACAGATTGCCGTTGGCGTCAAAGGCGAGCGCCGCCGGATTGTCCAAATACGTGCCCAGCGGCATCCGCTTGCTGGGCGCGAAATTCGCCCCCTGTCCATCCCCGATGCCGCTCAGGTAAACGGTCTGCAATACCGCGCCGTTCGATCCGATCAGTTCCACCGCTCCCAGCCGGTTGCCCATGGCGCGCGGCTTGAAAATCACCGGTACCGTACAGGTGGCGTTCTTGGCCTTGGCCCCGACGCAGGTGCCGCCCGCGCCCAACGTGTAGTCGAGATTGGGCGCGCCCAGATACTGCACCTGTACGCTGGCCACGGTGGTGGCCGCGGTAAACGTAAAGCTGACATTCTGCGCCGCCGTCGCGCCCACCGTCGTTCGCGGCAACACCACACTCGCCGGCGTCGCCCCAAAAAGCGTCGCCGCCAGACACACCGGTGCCAGCGAACGCAGAATGTAGTTGAGCGGGGGGTGGCTCAGACGCATGGGGGGTTCAGTAGTCCTGTTGACTACCCGGATACTCTAACACAAATGTCGATCAATCACTAGCCGCCATCATCAGCGGCTAGTGAGAGTAATAGTTTCTAGTGATTGTCTCCATTGCAATGGCCGCTGTCGTCCTTGGCGCCATCGCCGCAGACCGCCGCCGGCGCCGTGCCCCCGCCGAAGGCCGCCGTCGCCGTCAGCGAGCGATCATAGTGCAGCCGGATATTGCCGTTGCTCGAAATGGTGTATCCGACAATCGTGCCGTAGAACACCGTTCCGCCGTTCAACGTCACATTGGCATTGGGCGCGTAAATGATGGCCGCCAGCCGCCCGTTGTTCTGGTCGTCGCGGTCGTGATCGCCATCGCTGCTGTCGTCGCCTTCGCTTCCGCCCTGCAACTCGACATCCTGGCGTCCGGCATACAGAATCACCAGGTTCGAAGGCGCCATATCATTACGGATCGATCCGCTCTTGGCATCCAGCGCATCGCCACTGACCCCGGCGCCGGCGAGATTGATCGTCACGGGACCCGAGATCACGTGCAGCATCGCGCCCCCATCCAGCCGCAGGCTGTTGAGGTTGTACTGCCCGGCGCTGACATCCACCGTCAGGTTGCCCGAGATTTCCAGATTGCCGTAGGCGCCCGGCGCCAACGCCACATGACCGCGCCCCATCTGAATGCAGCCGCTGATACCGCGGCAGGTATCGTCGAGCCGCTGATTCGTGACCGGCGGCATCGGACTCGGCGCCGCCGGCGTCGGATAGACCAACGCCTGCGGCAGGCCGACGATGCCAGCCGTGACGCTCACATTGCCATGCGCCACCAGCGAGGCCGGATGCCCGGTGTCGCAGTCGTTGTCCCGCGTGTCGCCGTGCGGATCGAACAACGATCCGTACACGGTCGAGTTGCCGTTCAACGTCAGCGTGCCGTTGGTGCCGATGTTGCCGCCCGCCAGTGTCAGCCCGGCGGGGAATACGCCCAGGCTCGAGTCAAAGCTGTCGACCCGGATGTGGCCCTTCAGTGACAAACTGTTGCAGGTGGCGGAGGTCGCGTAGAACCCATACGCCAGCCCCAGTCGCGCCGTGAACGTCTGCGCCGTCGCCGTCGCCGGCAGATAGTTGCCGCTCCCGGCCTGCGTCGCCATCACCGTCACCGCGCCCGGACCGGTAATGGTGAGCACGTTGCCCGCCAGCGTTGCCGGTCCCGTGACCGAGAAGCTTACCGGCAGTCCCGAATTCGCCGCCGCGCTCAGCGTCAGCGCCAGCGGCACGCCGCTGAACACCTGATTACCGATGGGAGCGAAGGTGATAGCCTGCGCCGACTGGACCACCGTGATGCCGCCCGGTACCAGGGTCAGGTTGTAATTCACCAGCGCCGCACCAGTGGCCGACGGAACAATCGCGTAGACGCCAACGTTCGACGCCTGCGTAGCCGTCGTCGCGTAACTCACCACGATGCTGTCGTTGTTCGTCACCCCCACGACCACCCCAGTCAATGCCGGGTTGAGGGTGTTGAACGGACGGGTGAAGCTGTTCGCCGTCACCGTCAGCGCCGCCGGCGTCACCTTCAGCTGGAACGTGGTCGATGACGATTGATGATTGTTGTCCGCCGCCAGCGTGGCCGTAATGGTGTAGTTCCCCACTGGCTCGACCGTGGCCGAGGTCACCGGCGAGCCGCCGATGGTGTAGGTGATGGCGTCGCCGTCGCTGCCACTGGCGTTCAGTTCGCCGCCGAGATT
>JANWLQ010000175.1 GCA_025450725.1 Terriglobales bacterium | reverse complement strand
CAAAATCCTCCAGCTTGGCGCCGAGCCGGCTGTCGCCGGCGCGATACACTTCGCCCATCGATCTCATGCAGTCTCAATACGCAGGCAGCCACCGAGTCCTCCAAGGAGGAGATCGAGGTGGAAGGCCGCGAACCGGGGCCCCCTGCGCGGCTTTTGCGCGCTGGGGTGGTCGTAATTTCGAAGGGCGGCCCGCTGCCGTCAATCGAATTCCGCCGGATTTGCGACACCGTCTTCACGAAGACGGTCGCAGGCCGGGGTCCCCAGAACTGTCTTCGGTTCTGGGGTGGAGCGACGCAGCATCGCGGACCGGGGCCCCCGCAACCGCTTTGGGTTGCGGGGTGGGGAGTCGCGCCGGGTTGGAGCAAAGGGAGGCGAGCCTCGTCGCTGGTCTACAGCGCCGGGTTCTGCAGCCGTTCCATGCGAATCAGCGCCGTCCGGTAATGGTTTGCCTGGTACGCGCTCAGCTTCATTAGCTCGCGTTCGACAAATCCGGTGTGCCACTCCATCGCGTGCGCCAATCGTAGTACCTGAAAGTACAGCTGAATCCAAAACTCCTGCCGCAGGTACACCGCCGGCGCAATCTCATCCAGCTTGCGGTGGATTTTAACAAAGTCGCCGATCAGCTCCACCCGCTCCGGCAGCACGCCCTCCGCTCGCAGTCGCGCCAGTTCCTTCATATCGCAATTGTCAATGCGCACGTGGGCAAACGCCAATATCGCGTAACTTGAGCCGAGTACGGCAAAGATCAGCACCCCCACCGAGGCCCATTCGCTGCCGAAAATCACGCCGCCACCTCCGCTCGCCCGGCCGCCAGTTCCGCCGCACGCGCCATCTCCGGCTCCGGTACCCATAGCGAATAAGCGATCAGCAGCAGTCCCGCCAAACTTGACATCGGCACCGCATAAGTGGCTACCGCGCGGAATTGTGGAATGATCGCGGTCAGGGAGTAGATGATCGCGCCTGAACCGTAAAGCAAACTGATCGAGAGCACCAGTCTGCGAAAACGGACGCCTTCCACCTGCACGATGTTGATCATCGCGAACAGTATGACCGCGAGAACCATCCCCAGGAACGAGAAGTTTTGCTCCAGCTCGAGGCCCAGCGAGCCGGTGCTCAACTGCCCGCGCAGCATATAGACGATTACGCAACTGCAAACCGCCAAGCCCGTGAAGACAGCGATGGCGCCAGCCCGAATGCCGGTGAGCTTCAGCGACGATTTTTCAAACGCTAGTTCCACCAACCGGGCAAGCACAAAAAAGCCGACGATCACGACCGCCAAGTCCGCCCCGTAATAAACGTATTTGTACTCGGCCGAACGATACCCGAATTTCAGCAGCGTGAAATGAGTGGCGCAATCCTCGGCCAGCGCGGCCAGCAAGTATACGCGTACGAATTTGCGCACCTCACCCAGCCCGCACTGCCAAGTCGCGGCTAAAGCGATCAGTGTTGCCGAACACACCGATAGCCAAATTGCCAAGCTCACACTCATGCGGCTAGGTTAGTACCAAACCGCCCGCATTTGCAAGCTTCCTGTGCTCGACCGAACTAGATCACCGGCGGAGGAGGAAACGGGTCGCCACCCATATTGGCCCGTCCGGTATACGCTCCAGGCTGCTGCCCATGAAAGCCGGCAACCGCGACAGCGGCCGTACTCTGGGCGTGGGTGGTCGAGGCGACCGCCAGGTCACGAACGCCGATGGTGGCGGCCAGCAGGATTCCAACAGCAGTGGCTAAACGCAGTGTATTCTTCATTTTGTCTTCTCCTGTGCGAACAATTGTTTGGACTTTGGGGTGCCCTACTTGATTCCCCCGTACCGAAATGTACTATGCATGCACCCCCGCCAGTCACACCAGTTTTTTCTTTTCTCTCCGCCTGGGGGGGGCGCCCAAGCGATGCTTTCGGCCAATGGCAAATTGCTGCAACGCTGTAGCATATTTGTCGTTTTTTTGTGACAATTTGGGCCCAGGAAAAAGGCCCCTACCGCCTCCTCGGGGGGAGTTAAGGCATCGCCAGCAGCTGCCGGACGATGGCCGCGTAGCTGCCCACCGCCTCGAGCAACTCGCTCTTTTTGATGTGTTCCTCCGAGGTATGGGCCACTGTGATAGAACCCGGGCCGAACAGCAGCGGCTCGCCCCATGCTTCAAGCTTCGGTATATCGGTCGCAAACGCCACCACCCCGGTTTCGAATCCCGCCAGCGTGCGCAGATGAATCGGCGGGATTTCCAGCACAAAATCGACCTCGGCCAACGACCCGACCGCCTCGCGAATCCGCTCCCGCAGCGGCGCCGCATCCTCCACCAGCCGGATCAGCAACTCGGCTCGCGCTTCGTCCGCCACCACATTCGGAGCTCGTCCACCGGCAATCGTGCCGACGTTGATCGTGGTCGCGCCCAGCACATCGTTCGAAGGCAGGGCCAGTGCGTTCAGCCGCGCCAGCGCCGCCAGTAGCGCCTCAATCGCCGAGCGCCCCAACTCCGGATACCCCGAGTGCGCCGCCCGTCCCCGCGCCCGCAAATCAAGCCGCAACGCCCCCTTGGCGGCGCGAATCATTCGGCTTTCGGTCGGCTCGCCGTTGACCAGAAAACGCGATCCCGGCGCCTTGCGGTTGGCGGCGATCGCGCCCGCGCTGCTGCGCTCCTCGCCCACCACGAACAGCAGCCCGATGTCCGTCACCCCTTCCGCCGCGAGCGTTTGTGCCGCGAAAACCTGCGCCGCAACGATGCCCTTGGCGTCGCACGCGCCGCGCCCGTAAATCGTCGTTGCATCCTCGCGCCAGGGCCAATAGGGCGGCACCGTGTCGAGGTGCGTGCTCATCACCACCTGCGGCGCGCCCCCCCGGGCATCAGTCCGACGGGCGTAAACGTTGAACCTCTCATGCTCTACCGGCCACAGCTCGACCTCCCACCCGCCCCATCCGCGCAGGTGTTCGGCCACATACCGCGCCGCCTCGCCCTCCTGCCCCGAGGTCGAGTCGAGTTCCATCAGGCCCCGCAAAAATTCGAATATCGTAAGGTGGGACATAATTTCAATCAATGGCTGTGATCACGACAGGAACATTCCCCGGTCCCGCCGGCCGGCTGGAGTACATCTTAAATGTAAATGAGTCCACCACGGCGCCCACCCGCACCGCGTTAGTGGCCCACCCTCATCCCGCCTTCGGCGGCACCATGCACACCAAAATTGTGTTTCAGGCGGCTCAGGAGCTGGCCCACCAGGGCATGCCGGTGTTGCGTTTCCATTTCCGCGGCGTGGGCAAAAGCGAGGGTGCCTACGATCACGGCCACGGCGAACGCGAAGATCTGGAGGCCGCCCTGCGCCATCTGCGCGGACTGTACCCGCTCCCCGTGGTTCTCGCCGGCTTCTCCTTTGGCGCGTCCATGGTGGTCAAGGCTCTCGCCGCCGCGCCACATCCTGAAGTCGCCCAGGCGATTCTCATGGGATTGCCGGTGGACCGCGGCTCAATTGCCACCGAGTGGCGCTGGCAAGGGCCGAAAGCCATGATTTCCGGCGATCACGACGAATACGCCACCGTCGCCTCGCTCGAAGCCTATTTCGCGCGCCTCCCCGAACCCAAGCTCCGCCGCTGGATCGAGGGCGGCGACCACTTCA
This sequence comes from Terriglobales bacterium, assembly GCA_025450725.1. Lineage (GTDB taxonomy): Bacteria > Acidobacteriota > Terriglobia > Terriglobales > SCQP01 > SCQP01. The sequence goes on along the minus strand of JANWLQ010000175.1, from coordinate 14,483 downwards.
TCGCCGGCCATCACCCCGAGTTCCGCGCCGCCCTCGCCGAGGTAGTCGCGAAATTCTAACTGCCGTTCGACATACCGAGAGCCTTCATCTTTCGGTACAGGTGCGAGCGCTCGAGCCCCAATGCCTCGGCGGCATGGGTCATGTTCCCGGCATGCTCGTCCAGTTTCTTCTGAATGTACTCCCGCTCATAGGCCGACCGCGCCTCATGCAAACTCGCAAAGTCGGTTTCCGCCGCCCGCGCCCGCGACCGCTGCGGCATCGGCGGAAGGTGTTGCCGTTCAATCACCCGCCCCGCCGGAGCCAAAATGGCGATGCGTTCGATCACGTTGCGCAGCTCCCGAATGTTCCCCGGCCAGCTATGCGCCTGCAAATCGGCCAATGCTTCGTCGCTGAAATCCCGGCACTTGCGTCCGTACGCCGCCGCGAACTCCTCGAGAAAGAAACGCGCCAGCGCCGGAATGTCCTCCTTCCGGTCGCGCAGCGGCGGCACAAAAAACGGAATCACATTCAACCGGTAAAACAAATCTTCGCGGAAGTTCCCGCGGCTGATCTCCTCGTCCAGGTCTTTGTTCGTCGCCGCAATGATGCGAACGTCGGCGGTGACGGCGGTATTCGAGCCCAGCACTTCGAAACGCCCCTCGTCGAGCGTGCGCAGCACCTTGGCCTGCGTCTTGAGGCTCATGTCCCCCACCTCGTCCAGAAACAGCGTCCCCTGGTCGGCGCGGCTGAATTTGCCTTCCTTCGCCTCCTGCGCCGGCGGGCCGTACGCCCCGGCGACATGGCCGAACAATTCGCTCTCGATCAACTCCTCGGGAATCGCGGCGCAATTCAGTTCCACGAACACACCCTCGCTGCGTTCGCTCTGCGCATGCAGCGCCCGCGCCACCAGTTCCTTGCCGGTGCCGCTTTCGCCGAAGATCAGCACCCGGCCATTGGTTGGCGCCATGATGGCGATCTGCTGCCGCAGCGCGCGCACCGGAACGCTGTCGCCGATCAGCGCGCTCTCGGCGGCAAAGCGCTGCCGCAGTTGCAGGTTTTCGCGTTTGAGCTGCCGCTGCTCCAGCGCATGGCGCACCGCGAGCAGCGTCTTTTCGATCGAAAGCGGCTTTTCCAGGAAATCAAACGCCCCCAGCTTGGTCGCCCGCACCGCCGTCTCCACCGTTCCGTGGCCGCTAATCATCACCACCGCCGGCGGCGCCGCCTGCCGCTGGATGTCGGCCAGCAGCTCCAAACCGTCGCGGTCGGGTAGCCAGATGTCGAGCAACGCCAGGTCGAAGGCTTGCCGCTCGATCGCCTGCTGGCCGCTGGCGGCGTCGCCCACCGTCTCGACCGCGTAACCCTCGTCGCTCAAAACGCCGGCCAGCGATTGCCGGATTCCGGCCTCATCGTCCACGATTAATATCTTGGCCTGTGCCACAGACTCCAGCGTAGCAGGGAACTATTCCGCCTGCAGTGGCCACTCCACGATAAAACGCGCGCCCAACGGCGTATTGTCCTCCACCCGCAGCGTGCCGCCGTTTTCCTCGACGATGCGCAGCGCGATCGCCAGCCCCAGCCCGCTCCCCCGATCCTTGGTCGAGACATAGGGCAGCAGCAGCCGCTGCTTGTCCCCGGGCGGCAATCCGCGCCCGGTATCCGCCACGACCGCCTCCACCACGCCGTCCTGTGCCTGGGTGCTCAAACTGAGTTGCCGGTACGGGCAGCCGTGCATGGCTTCGGCGGCGTTGTCAATGAGATTGATAAAAACCCGCTTCATGTCCTCGGCGTCGAGCGCCAACTGTGGCACGGCGTCGAAATTCGTCCGGATTTCAATCCCGTCCAGCCGTCCATCGAAGGCCCGCAGCGCCCGCTCGATGATCTCGTTCAAATCATTCGCCACCAGCTTGGAGTGCGGAAAACGCGCAAAGGCGCTGAACTCGTCCACCAATCGCTGCAGCGAATGCGCCTCCGCCTCAATCGTGGTCGCGCACTCCTCGATCACCGCCTGGTTGTCCTCGCCCTGCGAGCGCAGCCGCCTGCGAATCCGCTGCGCCGACAGCGCAATCGGCGTCAGCGGATTTTTAATTTCATGCGCAATGCGCTGCGCCACCTCGCGCCACGCCGCCGTTTTTTGGATACGCAGCAGATCGGTCAGGTCCTCCAGCACCAGCACATAACTGGCAAACGGCCCCGACCGGCGGACGGATGATCCTGAGAAGGGGCCCGCCACCGCCGCCGCCGTGACCGCCAGCGTCAACTGGCGTCCGCCACGCTCGACCTCGATCTGCCCGGTCGCCGCCGGCCACCGCTCCGACTTGCGCAGCAAATGTTGAATCTCCCGCCGGCTTGAGGCGTCGAACAACTCCTCCAGCTTCTTTGGGTGCGCCGGCGGGCCAAACAACCGCTGCACCGCCGGGTTGACCCGCTCGATCGCGTAGTTGGCGCCCAGCGAGATCACCGCCGAGGGCGTGTTCTCGAGCAGCGCCTCGGTGTACCGGCGCCGGCCGTCGAGCTCCTGGTTGGCCGCTTCCAGTTGCTGCGCCATGCTGTTGAACGAGTCCACCAGCCGCCCAATTTCATCGTGCGCGCTCACCCGAACCCGGTAGGCGAGGTTGCCCCGCGAAATCTCATCCGTTGCCTGCGCCAGTTCGCCAATGGGCACCGTGACCAGCCGCGAAAGGTAAAGCGCCATCCATGTCGCGCCAAACAAAATCGCAAGCGTTAGTAGGAGAAGGTAGGCGGTGTAAATCAGCCGCAACGATCGGCGTTCCTGGTTGAGCCGTTCGTACCGGTCCCGATCCTGCGCCAGCCGCGCGAGCTGTGCCGTGATCGAAGGTGGAATCGGCATTCCCACCGCCACCTCGCCCCCGCCCTCGATCGGCGCGCGGCTGATGGCGAAGTCACGCCAGCGCGCCGCGGGCGGTACATTCAGACTGGCCAGTGGATGCCCCGCCGCGTCAAAAACCCGCGCGAACCCGCCCGCCAGCGTCGCCCGCCGCCGTTCCAATGCGCGTGCCGCCTCGTCCGCGTTGAGCGTGCGCACCCGCGTGCTTTGGGCGATGGCTTCCGCGGCGATGCGGGCATTATCGGCGACAAAGTGGCTCAGCATCTCGAGCGTTCGCTGGTTGTCGTCCCGCACCGTGACCACCGGCTGGCTAAACCACTTGTCGAGCGTCCGGTTGATCAACCCGTAGGTGAACCCGAACATGCACACTACCGGAGTCAAGCTCAGCGCCAACGCCCCCACCACCAGCTTGATTTTGAATTGCGCCCCAAGAACGTTGGCCCGCCGCTCGGCCACCAGCTTGGCGATCTGCCGCACCAGCACAAACGTCAACACCACAATCGCCAAAAAACTTAGGGCGGAAAGCAGAAACAGCGTCCACGCCGACTCCGGGCTGGCATGGATGCGCAAGCTGAACGCCTGTGGCACAAACAGCACCACCACCAGGATCAACAGCGCCAGCGAGATTCCGGCAATCCTCGTTCTTCGCCCCATCCCCGCAGCATAGCAACTTGCACGGACCCGCGCAGCGCCGGCTTGGGGCTACGGCGGGCCAGGCTCCGTGCCAAAAAAACCCACAAGGTGCGGTTATCATTGAATAATGTCATTGCAAGTAGGAATCAACGGCTTCGGGCGCATCGGCCGCAACTTCTTCCGGGCCTCGCTCGACGACCCCCGTTTTGAAATCGTCGCCCTCAACGACATCACGGCGCCGGGCATGCTGGCGCACCTGCTCAAGCATGATTCGATCCTCGGCAACCTCAACGCGGAGGTCGCCTCCGGCCCCGACTGGATCAGCGTCAATGGCCGCCGCATCCCGGTCTGGAGCCAGCGCGATCCCGAACAGCTCGACTGGACCTCGGCCGGCGTCCAGCTCGTAGCCGAGTGCAGCGGAGTGTTTGCCTCCTCCGCCGGCGCCTCCAAGCACCGCCGCGGCTCGGTTAAAAAGGTCGTCATCTCCGCCCCCGCCAACGACGCCGACGTCACCATGGTTCTGGGCGTCAACAATGCCGCCTATGATGCCGGACGCCACCACATCATTTCCAATGCGAGCTGCACCACCAACTGCCTGGCCCCGGTCGCCAAGGTCATCCACGACCGCTTTCGCATCGTCTCCGGTTCCATGACGACCATCCACAGCTACACCAACGACCAACGCATCCTTGACCTTCCTCACAAGGACAAGCGCCGCGCCCGCGCCGCCGCCATCAATATGATCCCCACCTCGACCGGTGCCGCCAAGGCGCTGCATCTGGTCATCCCCGAGCTCGAGGGCAAGCTCGACGGCTTTGCCATGCGCGTGCCCACCCCCAACGTCTCGGTTGTGGATCTGGTTGCCTTCGTCGAGCGCCCGACCACCGTCGCCGAAGTCAACGCCGCCCTGCAGGCGGCATCCAAAGACAGCATGCCCGGCATCCTCGGCTTCGAAGAAGACGAACTTGTCTCCTCCGATTTCCGCGGCGACCCGCGCTCCGCCATCGTTGACGCCAAACTAACCCGCGTCATCGCCGGCAACTGTGTCAAGGTCGTCGCCTGGTACGACAACGAATGGGGATACTCCTGCCGCATGCGCGACCTCGTCGCCTTCCTCGCCGCCAAAGGAATGTAAGGTGCCAAAACTTTCGGTCAATGATCTCGCCGTCGAAGGCCGCCTCGTGCTGGTGCGCGTTGATTACAACGTTCCCCTCGACGGCGCCCGCATCACCGACGATGCCCGCATTCAAGCCACCCTCCCCACCCTCCGGCTTCTCAAGGCTCGCGGCGCGCGCTTAGTTCTTTGCGCCCACCTGGGCCGCCCCAAAGGCAAGGTGGATTTGCGCTACACCTTGCGCCCCGTCGCCGAGCACCTGGAGCGCCTGCTCGACGCCAACGTCGGCTTTTCGCCAAAGACCGTGGGCCCGGTCGCCGCCGAAATGGCCGCCCGCCTCGCCCCTGGCGGCGTGGTCTTGCTCGAGAACCTCCGCTTCCAGCCCGGTGAAGAGAGCAACGATCCCGAGTTCTCCCGCCAACTCGCCTCGCTCGCCGACGTCTACGTGGATGACGCCTTCGGCGCCGCCCACCGCGCCCACGCCTCAACCGTCGGCGTCCCCGCGCTCGTGCCGCAAGCCGCCGCCGGACTATTGATGGAACGCGAACTCGAATACCTCGGCCGCGTCCTGCACGGCTCCGAGCGCCCCTTCGTGGTCATCCTCGGCGGCGCCAAAATCGGCGACAAGCTGCCGCTGATTGCCCACCTCGTCCCACGGGCCGATCACTTGCTCATCGGCGGCGGCATGGCCTATACGTTTTTAAAGGCTCAGGGCAAGCCCATCGGCGGCTCATTGCTGCAAGCCGATTTTGTCGCTGCCGCAAAGGAGCTCCTCCACGAATTCGGCGGCAAATTCGTGTTGCCCACCGATCACGTGCTCGAAGACGCAACCGTCGTGCAAGACATACCCGAAGCCGCCAAGGCGCTCGACATCGGCCCCGCCACCCGCGATGCCTTCGCCCGGATCATCGCCGGTGCGCGCATGGTCTTCTGGAACGGTCCCATGGGCATGTTTGAAAAATCGCCTTTCGATCAAGGCACTCTCGCCGTGGCTCGCGCCGTCGCCGCCTCGACCGGCCTGACCGTCGCCGGCGGAGGCGACTCGGTCGCTGCCCTGCATGCCTCCGGGCTCGCCGACCGCCTCAGCCACGTCTCGACCGGCGGCGGAGCCTCGCTCGAGTTCCTCTCCGGTGACACCCTGCCCGGAGTCGCGGCCCTCACTGAAAAGTGATCAAAACGGTACACTCAACCATGCGCCGACGCATCATGATCGCCAACTGGAAAATGCACAAGACCTCGCGCGAAGCGGTTGACTTCATCGCCCGCATTGCTCCGGCCGCGGCCGCCGCGCGCTGTCTGGTCATCATCGCGCCCGCCTTCCCCTCGCTCGCCGCCGTCGCCGCCGCGGTGCAGGGAAGCGCCGAAACCAGCGCCCACGGACTGGCCGTCGCCGGCCAAAACCTGCATTGGGAAGCCGAGGGCGCCTTCACCGGCGAAGTCTCCGGCCCCATGCTCGCCGACGCGGGTTGCGGCTACGTCATCATCGGCCATTCCGAACGCCGCCAATATTTCGGCGAAACCGACGAGACCGTCCACCGCAAGGTCCGCGCCGCCCTCGCCGCCAAGTTGACGCCCATCGTCTGCGTCGGTGAGACCCAGGCCCAGCGCGACGAGAATGAAACTGAAATCGTCTTGCGCTACCAGTTCGAGCGCGCCTTCTGGGGCATGGAAGAGGCCGATTTCCGCAGCTGCGTCCTGGCCTACGAGCCCGTCTGGGCCATCGGCACCGGCAAGGTGGCCACCCCCGACATCGCCGAGGGAACCCAGCGCTTCCTCCGCCATTGCGCCCGCAACGTCTTCGGCTCCGAAGCCTCTGAAAGCCTGACCATCCTTTATGGCGGCAGCGTCACTCCCGCCAACGTGCGCGGCTTGCTCGAGCAGCCCGACGTGGATGGCGCTCTCGTGGGCTCGGCCTCGCTCGATCCAACCAGCTTTGCCGCCATGATTCGGGCGTGTTAAACTGGGCTTTTATGCGGAAGTGGTGAAATTGGCAGACACACCATCTTGAGGGGGTGGCGCCGCAAGGCATGCGGGTTCGAGTCCCGCCTTCCGCACCAAGCGAAACGAGATTATGGAATATCTTCTGACATTGATTCACGTTCTGGTTTGCCTGTTCTTGATCGGCGTCATCCTGCTGCAGAGTGGCAAGGCCGGCGACATCGCCAGCGCCTTCGGCGGCATGGGCAGCCAGACCGCCTTCGGACCACGCGGCGCGCAAACCGCCCTCGGCAAGGCCACCATCGTGTGCGCGGTGGTGTTCATGTTGACCAGCATCACGCTCGCCATCATCGGCGTGAGTTCCAAAGCCAACGGTAGCTCCATTCTGGGCGCCGCCCCGACCACCACCAGCCAACCGAAGACGCCTATCAAGAAATAGCGTTGCTCGAGCAAATTACGTTCCCCGTCGGCCCGCTGGCCTGTAACTGCACCATTCTTGGCGATGCCCCCGCCGCCACCGCCATTGTCATAGACCCCGGCGCGCAAGTGGACGGAATTCTCCTCCGCCTCGCCCAGAAGCACTGGCGGCTGACCGACATCATCGTCACCCACGCCCACATTGACCACATCGGCGGCGCCGGCGAGTTGAAACGAGTGACCGGCGCGCGCGTCTGGATGAATCCTCGCGACCAGCAGCTGCACCTTTCGATTGAATCGCAAGCCCACTGGCTGGGCATCCCCATCCCTGAGCCGGTGGTGATTGATGCCTCGCTGGACCGCAGTTTCGATCTTGCCCTCTCCGGCACCCGCCTCGAAATTCTCGAAACCCCGGGCCACACCCAGGGCAGCGTCTGCCTTTACATCCCCAGCGAGGGCAAACTCTTCGCCGGTGACACTCTCTTCGCCGGCTCCGTCGGCCGCACCGACCTCCCCGGCGGCGACGACCGCGCCATCATCGAGTCCATCGATACCCGCCTGCTTCCGCTGCCCGACACAACCGTCGTCATCCCCGGCCACGGCCCCTTCACCACCATCGCCCGCGAACGCGCCACCAACCCGTTCCTCCGCTAACCGCAACGGCAGCATGAGGTCTGCAGCGCGCCCCAAGGGAAGCGGGCCGGCCACACCTTGGCCGGCCTGCGCGAATGAGGCCGCTGTAAGCGGGCTGAGGGCGGCCCTTGGCCGCCCGAGCCAATCAAGCGGAGATGGGCGACCCGGGAGGCGAGCCTCTCGCGGCGCCTCTCCGCTTGACATCGAACTATCTGTAGCACTAAAACATAACTACGTTATGCGCGTCCCCGGCTACTCCAAATTGGAATTACGGGAGAGTTGGTCCAACGCGTGCGCGGCATCATGACATTCGATACGGCCAGACCAACTTCGCGCGTGGCCCGGTGGGCATGGGCGATCTTATTGGGCGCAATGCTGACGGCCGCCATCGCCGCGCCCTTCTCGGCTCGCAGCCTTTTTGCGCAGCAGCCCGCGAAGGCTCAGTTCGATGTCGCGAGCATTCACGAATGGGGGCCGGGGCAGGGTCCGACCGGGGGGTTCACAGAGGGCGTGCTCTCCTCACCCGGGCGCCTATACGCTCAGTGCGTCCCCCTGGCGGCCCTCATTTCCTACGCCTATCATTTGACCGGCTCCGAACCAATCGACGGGCTGCCCAGTTGGGCCAATGCGTCTTGCGGCGCGCGGGATAGCCGCGGCGCGTTTACGCTCGAAGCGCGCGAGCCGGCCGGCACATCCGTGGACCAATCCCGCGCCATGATGCAACGTCTGCTGGCGGATCGCTTCCAGCTCGCTGCCCATTGGGAGACGAGGCAGCAGCCCCTGTTCGAACTCGTCATTGCCCCAGGCGGATTCAAGCTGCGCCCATCCGATCCCGAAAAAGATCCGCCCGTGCGCCCGCACTCGGTGGGCTGCCCGACCAACGACCCGCACTGTCATATCGGCCTCTGCTGCGGGTCAGCCGAAATCAGCGCCGTCGCATGGACGCTGAGCCTCACCCTTGGGCGACCCGTAATCGACAAGACCGGCCTCAAAGGCTCCTACCCCTTCAACCTAATGCGCTGGGCGGGAGACGACGCGACCGCATCGCCGCTGCCGTCGCTCCAGAGCCTTCTGCGCGACGACTACGGACTCGAATACAAAGCCGCCAACGGTCCGGTCCCGGTGCTGGTCGTCGATCATGCCTCGCGCCTGCGCAGCGAGAGCCAATAGACACAGACCGTCGAAGTAAATATCTGTGCCATGCGCTCGACAAGCCGATGCGAGGCGAGCCTCTGCAATCCCGATAGCGTCGGATCAATCTCCTCCTCAATACAACTGCACGCGCACAGCCTGCCACGGCTGCCTGCCGCCTGAATCATCAAACCTGGAAAGATTCGCCATGCGCAAGCGGGTTCCGTACTGCGCCACAAAGGCCTCGAGGTCGCGTCGCGGCAGGATGACAATCGCGTTTGCGGGCGGCGCCCCCTCCGGCATCGCAGCCAACTCGCCCTTCAAATAATATTCAGCGCCATACACCAGGCCGCGGTCGAGCTGCCATGTGTAAAGCGGCACGTTTCCGCAGGTGCGCGGCAGTCCAGCCTCGCATTGCGCCCCAAGCACCGCCGCCAGCGGCCTTCCGCTGAAGCCGAGGTCAATCGCCCCGCTCAACGGACGGTGCGTCAGCGCCCCCACCGCCGCGCCTATGAGAATGCACATGGCCGCCATCAGCGCCACCGTCCGCCGGCGCAGCGCCAGTATCATTAGTACCGCCACCGTCGCCGCGCCCAGCACCAGCGTCGGCCGATCCGCAAGCATGGCCCGAGGCTGCCATACCGGGGCCCAGCGCAGCGCCGCGGGAATCAGCCCCGCCAGCACCGCGCTGATCGCCAGCGGCCAGCGCGGAAGCCGGTCCCACGCTTCGCTGGCGCAGACCGCGATCAGCGCAATCGCCCCCGGCACCGCCGGCAAAATATAGCCGGGAAGCTTCGAGCGCGAGATCGAGAAAAACACCACCGGCACCACCACCCAGAACGCCAGAAAAGCTTTCAATGGAATGTCGCTCGTATCCCACGCCCGCCGCCATCCCAACCGCCGCCAGCGGCGAACCACGCTGGCCAACGGAAGGCCCAGCCAGCCGGTCCACGGAAACAGCGCCAGCAGCATCACCGGCACATAGAACCAAAACGCCTGCGGATGCTCGAAGCGGTTGGTCGCGAAACGCTCCAGGTTGTGCTGCCAGAAAAAGATGGTGACAAACGTTGGGTTCCGCACTGCGACCGCGATATACCAGGGGCCGGCAACCGCCGCAAACAAGGCCGCCATCCCACCGATGCGGCGAAGAGTCCAACCCCGTTGCGGCACCGCGCCATTCAATCGCCACGCCAGCCAGATGATTCCCGCCAGCACCACCGCCACCGGTCCCTTGGCCAGCGCCGCCAGGCCCAGAAAAACTCCTGCCCACGCCGAGTCCAGATACAAACCCATCAACCCGAAGCTCAGCATCGCCGTCAGCGGCAAGTCGGTCGTGGCGGCCCGCCCAAAACCTATGACAAAAGTTGACGTCAACCCCATGAACCCGGCCAGAATGCCCGCCCTCGCCGAGTGCATCCGCCGCAGGAACCACCACAATCCCGCGCACAGCGCCACCGCCAACGCCGCGTTGGGCAGCCGGGCCGCCGCGCCCGAGGCGGTGGCGGCGCCGCCGCGCAGCCAATCGCTCGCCGCCGCCATCCAGTAAAACAAAACCGGCTTCTCGAACCAGGGTTGGCCCCACAGGCGCGGCGTAATGAAATCGTGGCTGCGCAGCATGGCCCGCGCAATGGCCGCGTACCGGGGTTCGTCCGGACCCACGAAGCCAAAACTTCCCAACCCGCCCAGCAGCGCGACCCACGCCAGCGCGCACCACCCGGCAATGGCTCCCACCTTCTTCAATACAGCGACCCCTCTCCCGCCGGACGCGCCTTCCATCTCCGGTGCACCCACAGCCACTGCTCCGGATACCGCCGCACCCACCGCTCAATCACCTGCGTAAACAGCGCCGTATTATCGGCAACGTCGCGATCCTCGTCCCCGCTGCGGATCAGCTCCAGCGCCGGCTCAAACCGCAAGACATACTGCTGCTCCCTCTCCTCCCAAACCGTAAACCCCGGCACTACCGCCGCCCCCGTGCGCAGCGCAATCTTCGCCGGCCCAATTGCCGTGCACGCGCTCTGCCCAAAAAACGGCACAAACACCCCCTGCGGCGGATAGGTGTTCTGATCCAGCAATATCCCCACCGTCTCATTCGCCGCCATCGCCGCCAGCAGCCCGCGCGCGAAATCCGTCTTGGGAATCGGCTGATTCCCGTGCATCCCGCGGTACCGGTTCACCAGCGCGTTCAACGGCCGGTTATCCAGCGGCCTCACCACATACTTCATCGGGTACCCGGCCAGGCTATGCCCAAAGCTCGACAATTCCCATGCTCCCAAATGCGCCGTCAACACCAGCACCCCGCGCCCGCGCCCCTGCGCCTCAAGATAGTGTTCCAGCCCTTCCGTGCGCATGAGCCGCGGCAGCGCCTCCGCCCGGTCGCGCGGAAAAAGACAGAACTCCGCCATCTGCCGTCCCAGGTGGCGATACAGGCCGCGAATAATCCGCTCCCGCACCTCGCCCCCCAACTCGGGAAACGCAATTTCAAGATTCCGGCGCGCCACCCGCACCAGCCTCCGGTGCCCCCAATAAAATCCCGCGGCAATCGCCTGCCCCACGCCCCGCGCGGCGGGGCGGGGAAGGCTGCCCATGGCTGCCAGCGCCGCCCGCACGGGCAGGTATTCCAATTGCTCCCGCATCGGTGACTAAGAATACCTTGCTTTAGTAGCCGGTGCGCGCGCGGTACACCTGTTGATGCGCGGTGAAGGTGACGGGCCCGGAGGGCAGCAGATTCTGAGCGCCGGAGACGAAAATGACGTACTTGCCGTCGGCGGTGATTTTGGCGAAGGCATTGTCAATGCTGTCTGAGGGCGTACCCTGGGGCAGAACGCCGCCCGGCCCCACCACCGACACCCGCACAATGCCGGGACGGCAGGGGCTGGGCGCCGGGCCGTTGCAGGTGTCGATGACGAATATGTCCCTCCTGGTGCCGGGCGGGTTGTTCTCCCCCGGCACTAAATTGGTGGCGATCGAATCGAAGGCGACAAACCGCCCGTTGCCGCTGATCATCTCGCCGCCGCTGCCGTAATTCGAGGATGAGCCGTCATAGCCGTGCGTGAGCTTGATCGTGGAGGGTGCGCAGCTTGTTCCGGTCGTGCCCACACAGGTGTCGCGCAAGAACACCTCGGTGCCGTTGCCGATCATCGGCCCCGGTGTGAGATTGCTCCCGAAGGATGAGAAGGGAATATAGCGCCCGTCGTCGCTGAGCGTTGCCGCTTCATCAAACGCCATGCGTCCGTTGGGCCATTCACCGCTGTTCGATACGCTGACCGGAGTATAGCCAGGGACGCAACTCGGGGCGGCGTTGCGGCAGGTGTCGTAGAGCAACAGGAAGCCTAAGGGGTTGGCAACGCCCGGGGTGAGTCGGCCGTCGAAGGTCGCCACCACCTGATATCTGTCATTTGGGGTCTGCCAGCTAATGCCCGACTGCGAGGAGGGTGGCTGGCCGGCGGGCACAAACGGTATCAGTGAAATGCCTGCTGTGCACGAAGATGGTGCGCCGCGGCAGCTGTCAAACTGGTACGCGTAGCCATGAGCGCTTGGCAGACCCGGGATCAAATTATCGCCGGATCCAAACAGCACATACCTGCCATCATGGCTCAACGTGCCCCCGCTGCCAGACGCGCTGTCAGGATTCGCCCCGCCGGGCGCCACGGAAATCCTGGTGGTCGCTGGCGTGCACGCGCGGGTAGCGCCGAGGCAGGTGTCTCGAAGAAATACATCTTCGCGATTGCCGGTTTCGCCATCATTGGGGACCAGATTGGTTGCGCTAGAGTTCAACACAACAAAACGGCCATCATCACTCACGGTCGGAATACTGCTATTGCCGTTCGGAGGACTGCCGTCGTAGCCGACGGAAATGCGAAAGGTGGTCGGAGTGCAGCCGGGCGGCGCACCCAAGCAGGTATCTCGTTCGTAAATGTCGGAGAAACCACTTGCTGGACCTGGCACGAGATTGTCAGCGTTCGAGTCGAAAACGACGAAACGACCGTCGGCGCTCATGGAAGCCTGCGTGAGCGTATCGCCGTCGGCCAATTTGCCGTCGGGCGCAGCCGTTATCAGCTCGACCACGCCGGCCTGGGCCTGTTGTGGCGCGGCGAGGTCAAAATTGAAAGCATTCGAGGCTGTGCCGTTGGCTGCAACTACGGTGATCGGAATCAAATCCGGACCGGCGGCGAGCAGCTGCGGCGGGACCAGCGCTTGCCAACCGGCGGTGCCGACAGTGGTATTCAAGGGCGTGGCACCCCAGAAAATTCTATCCCCGGTGGCCATGCCGCTGCCGAGCAGAACGATCGTAAGATTCTGTTGCCCGGGGAAGGCGTAGTTGGGGGTGATCTGGCTCACGCTCGGCGCCGACGGGCTCCCGCCTCCACCGCTGGAAGCAGGCTTGCCGCCGCACCCAAGGCAGAGTGCAACCACCAGTACACAACCCAGCCGGCAATGCGTGGCCCCCATCTTAGTCATGACCCCAACACGAGCCGGCGGCGATGGTTTGGCCCGGCGGTGCGCGGCCGGGCGCGGCACGCGGCCCATGGCCGACAATGCAGCGTGCACTGGCAGGCATTCCAATTTCTCGCGCATTCGTGACTAAGAATACAAGCAAATCACTGGCTCGGGCGGCCAAGGGCCGCCCTCAGCCCGCTTACAGCGGCCCGCTTCCCTGGGTGCCGCGCCGCATTCGTATCGGGGCGGATCGTCTTGTAGACTTCCGCGATTTTTTGCGCCTGCTTTGCGCCAGCAAAAGGCGTGACCTGCGCGCATTGCAGGCCGTTTATCGGTGCGGCGGTTTTCGGTTGAGGCTGGGGTGGAAAATTTAGATTAGAATAGGTTCATGCGCACTTTCGTGGCTGTCGCCGTGCTTTTGGGAACGTTCGGGATTGGGGCTAGGGCCCAGCAGGCGTCCGCCCCGGCGGACGTCCCCGCCTACCACGCCACGCCCGCCAAGATCGCCGCGCTGCCCAAGACTCTGCCGCCAACGACCTTCACCGATCCGCGCGTCCAAGCCGCCTACGCCCTGGCCGCCAAGGTTCGCGGCGTGCTCTATCAGGAGCCCTGCTACTGCCACTGTGACAAGGAAATCGGCCACCACAGCCTGCTCGACTGCTTCGCCGGCGACCACGCCTCGATCTGCGAAACCTGCATGATGGAAGGCGTCTACGCTTACCAGCAGACCAAGGCCGGCAAGACCCCCGGCCAAATCCGCGCCGCCATCGAACGCGGCGAGTGGAAGAACGTCAACCTCAACGACCTGCTCTCGCAGCGAGTGTATTAGTGACCCTCTCGCTCGACGACCTGCAGCGCGAATACGACCAGTTGGCGCAAAAAACGCGCGACGTACGGGTGTATCTTTGACCCGCCGCACCTAACTAAAGAGCTCGCCACCCTCGACCAACAGGCCGCCGAGCCCAATTTCTGGAGCGACCCGGCCCGTTCCCAAACCGTCAACCGCGCCCGCAAGCGCGTGCAGGAATTTCTCGACGACGACCAGAAGCTCGCCCGCCGCGTCGAGGACGTCGCCACCCTCATCGAACTCGGCCGCGAGGGCGAAACCGTTGACACCGACATCCGTCGCGAGCTCGACACCCTCCGCACCGAGCTCGACGAAATCGAAACCCGCACCCTGCTCGGCGGCGAGAACGACGAGCTCAACGCCATTCTGACCATCCACCCCGGCGCTGGCGGCACCGAGAGTCAGGACTGGGCCGAGATGCTCTTGCGCATGTACACCCGCTGGGCCGAGCGCCGCCGCTTCAAAGTCACCGTCAACGACCGCCAGGAAGGCGAGGAAGCCGGCAT
>JANWLQ010000174.1 GCA_025450725.1 Terriglobales bacterium | reverse complement strand
GTCCCCGAAGCCGACATCGCCCCCGTCGAAAGCTCTCCCACCGCGCTCCTCACCGCCGCCGCTTATCCCGATCGCCCCATCGTTGTGGATCGCCTCACCTCCACCGGCGTCGCTGACCCCTCCACTCGCACCATTGAAATCATTTACCGCGCTCACAACGCCCCCTGGCTCCGCCCCGGCATGACCGCCACAGTTGCGCTGCAGCAACAAACCGCCCGTCCTCGCCTTGCCATCCCCGCCACCGCCGTCGTCCATGAAGCCACCCGCGACGTTGTCTTCATCACCGCCGGCCCCGGTCACTTCCGCCAGCAGCCGGTCACGGTCGAATTCATCCGCTCCGGAACCGCCGCCATTGCCTCCGGCCTCGCCCCCGGCGCCCAGGTTGTTACTTCCGGCGCCGCGTTGCTCGAGAGCCAACTGCGACGCGACGTCATCCAGGTCATCGATTAAGGCGAATCCATGCTCAACGCTCTCATTCGCTGGTCCCTCAATCACCGCCTGTTGGTTCTCACCCTGGCCGCCGTTCTCCTCCTCTTTGGGCTTGATACCACCCGCCGCGCACCCATCGAAGTCTTCCCCAACTTCGCCCCGCCGCAAGTTGTCGTCCAAACCGAAGCCCCGGGTTTTTCCCCCGCCCAGGTCGAACAGCAGGTCACCACTCCGCTCGAACTCGCGCTGCTCGGCATCAACGGCGTCGTGGATGTGCGATCCTCCTCCATTGTTGGCGTCTCCGCCATCACTGTCTACTTCGCCGACTCCACTAATATCTGGACCGACCGCCAGCAAGTCACCGAAGCCATCACGGCCGCCGCCCAGCTCCCGTCCTCCGTCAGCCCGCCCCAGCTTGCGCCTGTGACCTCGGCCATCGGCCTGCTTGAAGTCGTCGGCCTCACCCCCTCCGCCGCGCCCTCGAGTGACCCCTTCGACCTCCGTACCTTCGCCGACTGGACGCTCCGGCCTCGCCTCCTTGCCGTCCCTGGCGTCGCCAGCGTCACTGCCTACGGCAACGGTCCCAAGCAAATGCAGGTCACCGTCTCCCCCCAACGCTTGCAACAGCTTTCACTTTCGCTGAGCGATGTCCTCGCCGCCACCCGGGCCGCCTCCTCCCAAGGCGCCGGAGGATACTTCCACACCTCCGGTCAGGATCTCGTCATCCACGCCGCCGGTCTTGCCGCCACTCCCAACGACCTCGCCGCCAGCGTCGTCGCTTCACGCAACGGCGTACCGATTACCCTCGGCGACGTTGCCCAAATCGGATGGGGCGCCCCGCCTGCCATCGGCGGTGCCACCGTCAACGGACAGCCCGGCATCGTCCTGCAAATCTTCAAACAGCCCGGCGCTAACACCGTCGAGGTCTCCAACGCGGTGGATCAAACCCTCGCCTCGCTGGCGCGCAATCTACCCCCCGGTATCACTCTCGTTCCCGGCCTCTTCCGTCAAGCCAGTTTCATCACCCTCACCATCCACGAGCTCCGCACCGCCATGATCGAAGGCAGTCTGCTCGTCATCCTCGTCCTCCTCCTGTTCCTCCGCGATCCCCGCACCGCGCTCATTAGCGTCATCGCCATGCCGCTCTCGCTTCTGATCGCGCTCCTCATCCTGGTCCATTCCGGAGCCACCCTCAACACCATGACCCTCGGCGGACTGGTCCTCGCCCTCGGCGAGGTCGTGGACGACGCCATCATTGACGTCGAAAACATCACCCGCCGCCTGCGTTCCCGCGGCGCCGAGTCCGTCTTTGATGTTGTCTACAACGCCTCCGCCGAGGTCCGCGGCTCGGTTGTCTACGCCACCGTCGCCGTCGCGTTGGTGTTCCTCCCCGTCTTTTTCCTCAGCGGACTCGAAGGCCGCATCTTTGCCCCGCTCGGCGAAGCCTACATTCTCGCCACCCTTTCCTCGCTGCTCGTCGCGCTGACCGTCACCCCCGCGCTCAGCCTATGGCTGCTCCCCGCTCGCGCCCAGCATTCGCCCGAGCATCGCCTCAGCCTTTGGCTTCAAACGCGTTACGAACGCCTCGCCGCCCGCGCCCTCCCCCATCCCCGCCTCATCGGCGCCCTCTCTCTGATCGCCGCCCTCGCCGCCCTCGCCACCCTGCCCTTCATGGGCGGAGCCTTTCTTCCCAGCTTCAACGAAGGCACTGCCATCGTCCACATGGTCAGCCTCAATGGCACCTCACTCGACGAAAACTTGCGCGTCGGCCGCGCCTTCGAGCGCCACCTCCTCGCCTCGCCCGACGTCGCCTCCGTCGCCCAGCGCACCGGCCGCGCCGAACTCGGCGAAGACGTCAGCTCGCTCTCCCAAACCGAATTCGACGTCCGCTTCCGTCCCGGCCAACACGACGAGTCCGCGCTCGAAGACGGAGTCCATGCCGCAACCGCCCTCTATCCCGAGTTCGCCTGGGCGGTCGAACAGTACATCTCCGAACGCATGAACGAAGTCCTCGCCGGCGATACCGCCGCCGTCTCCGTCGAAATCTTCGGCCCCGATCTCAATCAATTGCAGTCGCTCGCCACCCAGGCCCAGGCGCTCATCGCCCCCATCCCCGGCGCCCTCGACTTGCAAATGGCTCAGCCCATCGAGGCTCCCTCGGTCGAGGTGCAGCTCGACCGCGCCGCCATCAAAGCCTATGGCCTCACCACCGCCCAGGTCACGCAGTCGGTCCAGTCCGCCCTGGTCGGCGCCCCCGCCGGCGTCATCTATGAAGGACAAAAAAACTTCGACCTCGTCGTCAAGCTCCCTACCCCTGCCAGCGACGACCTCGCCCGCTTGCGCCAGCTCCCTATCGCCACCCCCGCCCGCGCCCCCGGCGCCACCACTCCGGTTCCGCTCTCCGCTCTCGCCCACATCGCCATCGTGCCCAGCATGGCCGTCGTCACCCACGCCGCCGGCTCCCGCATGGTCGCCGTCACCGCCAACTTCGGTGGACAGAATCTCACCGGCTTCGTCGCCCGCATCCAAAGCCGTCTCGCCGCCGGCCTGCGCCTTCCCACCGGCTACTCCATTCGCTACAGCGGCCAATTCCAAAGCCGCGCCGATGCCGTCCGCAGCCTCGCCTGGCTTGGCTCAGTCGCCCTCCTCGCCATCATCTTCCTGCTCTATTCCGCCTTCCAGTCTGGACGCGATACCGCCCTGCTGCTCTTCAACCTTCCGCTCGCCTTCATCGGTGGTATCGTCGCCGTCCTGCTGAGTGGCAGCCCCATTTCGGTCGCCACGCTGATCGGCTTCATCACCTTGTTCGGCATCACCCTCCGCAACGGCATCATGCTCGTCTCCCATTACCACCACCTGCGCCAGGTCGAAGCCGTGCCCTTCGGCCGCGACCTCGTCCTCCGCGGCGCCCGCGAGCGCCTGCTTCCCATTCTCATGACCGCCCTTGTCACCGGCCTCGCCCTGCTTCCTATCGCCCTCGGCGGCAATGCCCCCGGACGCGCCATGGAATTCCCCATGGCCATCGTCATTCTCGGGGGTCTTCTTACTTCGACCGTCCTCAACCTGCTGGTCCTGCCCAGCCTCTACCTTCGCTACGGTCATCCAATCAATGGATGACCCACCGCGCCACCGCGCTATTCGCTCGCGCCGACATCTCCATTGACGGTGTTCGCCCCTGGGATATCGCCGTTCACAACCCCGCATTCTTTGCCCGTGTCCAGCGCGAGGGTTCGCTCGGCCTGGGTGAGTCGTACATGGATGGCTGGTGGGATTGCCTCGCACTGGATCAGTTCTTTTATCGTGTTTTCGCCGCGTCGCTCGACCGCGCCGGCAGCGGCCTGCGCGGCTTCCTCCTCCGCCTCGAGTCCACTCTGTTCAACCGTCAAACACCGGCCCGTTCCGCCCAGGTCGCCCGCCGCCACTACGATGTCGGTAATGATCTGTTCCGCTCTATGCTCGGCCCCCGCATGATGTACACCACCGGCCTCTGGGAAAACGCCCAAACACTCGAAGCCGCGCAGGAGGCCAAGCTCGACTTCGTTTGCCGGCAACTTGCGCTCGAACCCGGCATGACCGTGCTCGACATCGGTTGCGGCTGGGGCGGCTTCGCCAAGTTCGCAGCCGAGCGTTACGGCGCGCACGTCTCTGGCCTCACCCTTTCCCGCGCGCAGCTCGAACTCGCCGCCGCCGAGTGTGCCGGCCTTCCGGTTGAGTTTCATCTAGAGGACTACCGCAGCACCGCCGCCCACCACCGGCGCAGCTTCGATCGCATCGTCTCGCTCGGCATGTTCGAACACGTCGGCTACCGCAACTACCGCGCCTACTTCGAATGCGCCCAGCGCCTCCTCACCCCCAACGGACGCATGTTCCTCTCCTCCATCGCCGGAAACCGCTCCTCCCACTCCACCGACCCCTGGATCGAGCGCTACATCTTCCCCAACTCCCACCTGCCCTCGATCCAGCAATTGGGTGACGCCATCGAAGACCGCTTCACCCCGCTCGAATGGCGCAACTGGGCCGAGGATTACGACCGCACCCTGATGGCCTGGCACGCCAACTTCGCCGCCCGCTGGAGCGATTGGCAGCGCCAATATGGCGAACGCTTCTGCCGCATGTGGCGCTACTACCTGCTCGCCTCCGCCGCCGCCTTCCGCGCCCGCCGCCTGCAGGTCTGGCAAATCCTCCTTGCGCCCCTATCCGCCGGCACGTTGTAGGCATGTATTGCGATATTTAGGAGCGCGTGGTGAAAACCGCGCCCATAAGCGTTTTCGAAAATGTTATAACGCGCTCGGAATGGATTGGCCCAGCTTGCGACGCTTTCAGGCGGATCTGGCGGCCAAAATCGATGTCCTAGGTCTTCGGGCTCGTCAGGACCGCCGCATGCTGTCCAAATCACCGCCCGCCAAAAACGCTAATTTGGACGAGAGTGACCCGGCTCATGCCGATTGGCGTCGCTTGTCTGCTCACTAGTTTTGCCGGGTACGCCGGTCAGCGCCAGTACCAAGCGACGCAGGCGCTCGCAGCAATTCATGCAGGCAAATCGTGCTGATGATGTCGTTCGCGGCCATCTCCACCGTGATCGGCGTGATTGTCAAGGTGAAATCCAGCTTCGGCCCCGCCTGCGCCAGCCCCGGCCTCACCCGCGCCACCACCGTAGCGCTCGCCGCCGCCGCCGAGGAAAGTTTCATAAACGCCCACCGCAGCATTCCGTAGACCGCCGCCCGCGCCCGCCCGTTTGCCCGGGACAGCGACCGGCACTACACGCGCGCGTCGTCAATGTGGCATCGCGGGCACCGTCGGCACGGCCTCTCTACTGCCACCTGCGCAACACAACCGACCGCTGGCTGGACGTATCCTTGTCGGTGGATTTGGGAATGGCCATGGGCATGGCAGGATCCGGCGACCTCTGGCCGATCGCTCCTGCCGGATTTGCCGGTTCGTCTCGGACCGGGGATGGAAACCGAGATCCCGCTGGAGGCGCTCGCCGACCGGCTCGGGCGTAAGATGGGAATTGACGCCGACAGCACCGAGGGCGCGATGCTCAACTGGTCAGCCACCTACACCGGCCAAACTGGCGACCTGCTGCTCTCCACCGGCAGCACCGACCAAAGCGGCAATTACGTCTTCGAGCTAAGGCCGCAGCGGGTCAATTCCAGCGCCGGCGAGAAGATTCCCTACTGGAGCGCGGCTGACGGTAACGACACCATGTTTTCGTTGTGGAACCCCGGCTCCACAACCCAGAACGTCGTGTTGACGTTCTACTCGGCGGACGGCATGCACAGCTACGCGATGCCGATTGCGCTCGCGCCCATGGCATCGACCATGGTGGACGTTGCCATGGACCTGGCAAGGATGCGCGGCACGCCAGATGCCAGCGGCAACACCCTGCCGTCGGACGTGCAATCGGGAAGCGCCATGCTCGAGCCGGCTGGTATACCCGAGGTCGGCCCCAACGGGAAAATCCTGATGCCGAAGACCGGTCCACCCGAGATGCAGGTGGTGGCGAGCGTTGGGATTTTTAACGTCACCACGGCCACCTGCGGCGGCCTGTGCATGGACTGCTGCTTTTACGACTGCGCATACGTGGATGCATCGCCGGTGAACGTCGGCACGACAATATCCGCGACATTTTATGTGGAGGATTGCTGCGGCGTCTGGTGGGATGACACGAGCTACGCATCTTGGTCCAGCAGCGACCCCAGCATTGCCACCTCGAACGGCGGCGGAAGCTTCAATACGGTCGGCGCCGGCACCGTCGATTTGGAAGCACAAATTCTCATGCATGCTCAGGACCCAAACAACTACCATTGCATCGACTCCTGCGGAGACGGCTGGGTGGTCGGCAATTTCGATGTTCCAGTCGCGCCGGTGATCACATCGGTAACGCCGAATGCCATTCTCGCCGGCAAGTCTGCATCAATTGCCATCAGCGGAAACGGCTTCGGTTCCACGCCGACCATCAACCTGCCCAGCGCGTTTACGCTGTCCGGGCAGAGTTCGGGCAACACCGCGATCTCAGGCACACTGGCGATCGCAACAGGCGCCACGTTGGGCAACAACAACATTACCGTCACCGCAAACGGCGTGACGAGCGCAGGGTTCAACCTTATTGCGGATTACCCGTCGCAGATTTATGTAACAGCCGACTCGACCGTGCTATGCGGGGGTTGTTCGACCACAGTTCAGAGGAACGTTAACTACGTCGTCCAATTATTCTCTGGTGCGACTGCGCCTTCTGGCCTGGGGCTTGAGGAAGGGATTGCCACTAGCAATTGGACGTGCACCACACCAACAAGCGATGCTTATACTACTTGCGCCAGCGGCATAAACACGAATTCTGACGGTGCCTTCGCCGACGGTTGGAGCCTCGGAACTGGAACTATATCCCCGGTGGGCTGCGGCTTCGACATCCTTGATCATTATGAGTGGTGCCCGACGGGAAAGACTATTGCCACGGTGAGTGGGAACATAAGCCAAACATCAATCAAGGTTTGTATCGGGAGCGCCTGTTATACGAGCGCTTTGGGGGCGGAGAATAAAATCACCGGGTAGACGATACTGCCATGAGATCATACGCACCTGCAATTTTGCTCTCGCTACTCGCCTGCACATCGATTCGCACTGGGTCGCACAATGTTCAGGACAGGCTCGCTAGTCCCGCGGGATACGGCAGCATTTCAGGACTGGTCGTAAGCGAAGTTGGGGCGCCAGTGGCTGGCGCAGACGTGCAGGCCATGCTTACCGGGGTGGCCCTCGCTGGCTGGATTTTTCCCGAAACTACGACCGACGCCAATGGGCGATTTCATTTTCCAACACTTCAGGCGGGGAAGTTTTGGTTTGGCGCATCCGTCGCGGGTTATCCTTCGGCAAATTTGGCCGAGGCATATGGCAGCGCCTTCACCCCGGTCATTGAAATCTCGCCAGGTCGGGCCAGTCCGAACGTCACGATCAGGATGGGCCCGAAGCCCGGTGTTCTTTATGGCACTATTGCGGACGCTGCGACAATGAGGCCGATACTTTTCCCGACGATCTCGATCCAATGGAACGCCCCATCGAAGCGATACGTCGGCGGTTCCGCAAGTTCTTCGTCGCCGCCGAACTTCACCGAATATCTTCCGGTCGGTGTTGATGTTAACGTGAAGATCTACGCGGACGGCTATGCTCCGTGGCACGCGCATATCCGACTGAAGTCGGGGGAGCGCCGCGAGGCTCAAATTCTGCTGCACCGGCGCTGAGACGGTATACGCGCTAGTATAGTGCGCCAGCAATCACGATGCTTTAAAATCGCCGCGTTTGCGGCTTTTCGCCAAGAAAAGCCGCATTCCCCTCGCCAGAATAACCACTGCTTTCTCTGACGCACTACACTAATAGATTCGGCCACTGCGCCAGGGTGTAACCGGCAGCTTTGCCGACCAGCCTACTCTCTTCAGTTTGGCTTGGACCAGTTTCCGGGTTTTGGGTCAGACCCAAAATGCGCTTGCAGAAATTAGAGCTGCATTTTTATAATTGGTGTACTCAGTAAGCATCCCGGTATTGTTTGCCACATCGGCTGCCCCGCTTTTGCGCAGCGCCAGTCAGGAAGGGCCAATTTTCAGTGGCCATCGAATCTGCCGGTCGAGGTTGAGACCACTCTCGCACAAGGCTCGCGCTGATTCGGGGCCGCAGACGGTCTCAAGGTAACGTCGATCGTCTCTGTCGTTGCGGCTGGAATGAGCAGCGGATTTGAAGGCTGGCCGAGATCGCACTGTTGGTAGCCCCTTAGAGTTACACGACCAAGAAACGGAACGGTTGGAACCAGGGTTGCTGCCTTGAGGGTACTAAGGTTAGCACTTGGTGCGCTTAATTGCCAAAGAGTCGTTAGAGCTTCGAGCCGCTCGCCGGAACCTGCGGCGTGTATTGTCAACTTAAGTCCGGCGCTCAGAGGGCCAAGAATGACATGGACATTGCGCAGGTCCGCATCGTTCAGTGCGACGAGCTGCATGGGCGGTTTGGCACCTGTAAATTGGTCGGCTATGAAATCAGGGAGATACTCGGCAGGCTTTCCTGACCAAAGCAGGTAGCCTCCGGGCAAGAGGCCGGCAATTTCAAAATTGCCGCTGGCGTCACTGTATGCCTGTGGAGAGATTCCCGCATGGGTCGGCGGATATTCCATGACTTCGACCAGCGCATGGGCCACCGGTTTACCGTCTGGGGCCAGTGTTATGCCATAAATTGACCGCCGAACAGTCTGATCCGGCCCCGGCGGCATCTGCAGCCCACAGACCGGAGCAAGCGCCATGAGTATGAGCAATGGAATGCGTATCATGACGCTATGGGAATATCTTTGTGCCGGATGGCACGTTCGTAAACGTCCCAGAAAGAGGCGACGGCCTGTGCCGGACCGCTGACCTGCTCCACCCGGATACCGCCGCCGGAGCGTTCGATACGCGGCAGGCTGGCGATTGAGCTATCGAGCGCAAATTCGCTGGTCTGGTGTGGCGACAGCGCGACCTGCCTCCAGTCAAGGCTGGTGCCGCCGCTGCCGGTAAAACTCCAGCCGCTCGGCCGGCGTGAGCACCAAAAAACGCCGCATTAACGACACATCCACCCCATCGCCGGAATCATCTTCCGCGCTAACTCCCCGCTCGTTGTCCACTTCCAGCTCCATCCTCCTACGGTACTATACGCCGCCGCGAGTGGCCGGCAGTGACTGCCTGGAACTGATCCCCTACCAAGGCGCCGACGCCGGTCTTGTCACCGTGTTCGGCGAAATCGATAAGCTCTGCGGCAACATCGCCCTCGCCCGCAATTTCGCTGGCGCCGCCTTCACTCCCCCCGCAGCCTTCCCAACCGCCTCCGGTCCCGCTTCGACGGCCGGGTCGCCGGCATCTGCTCCACCGCGCGAATCGCCCGCCGCGCCTCGATCTCCTGCAGCCGCCGCTCCCGCCCGCTTTCAGTTTCGCGGTATAGCTTCTGCGCCATCGCCGCCGGACCGCGCATCGCGCTCAATTCCGCCACCTCGATCTCGTACGAGCCGCCTTCGGTGGCAACGACCAAATGATCCCCGACCCTCACCTCGCGCGCTGGCTTCAGCGTCTGCCCGTCCCGCTTCACCCGCCCCAACTCACACGCCGTC
>JANWLQ010000173.1 GCA_025450725.1 Terriglobales bacterium | reverse complement strand
GGCGACACCGTCGCCGTCCGCATCACCTCGGCGCGCGGCGACCGAATCGAAGGCGCGGTGGCCGACGTCATCCGCCGCGTGCAGACCACCCTGGTCGGCACCTTCCACGAGCACCCCCGCGGCAACTACGTCCAGGCCATTGACGAGCGCGTGCGCGAGCGTATCTTCATCGCTCCCGGCGACGAAATTCCCACCGCCCCGCTCAGCCGCGACCGCGTCGGCCCGCGCGTCGAGGTGCATTACAAATCGCTCGACGGCCTCATAGTCGATGTCGAACTGACATCGTTCCCCGGGGCCGGCGTCACCCCCCGCGGCAAAGTCATCGAGGTGCTCGGCCGTCGCGACGACTTCGGCGTGGACGTCGAGATCATCATCCGCAAGCACCATCTCCGCCATCATTTCCCGCCCGATGTCGTCGCCCAGGCGACCGCCGTCCCCGCCACCATCCCCGCCCATGAAGTCGCTCGCCGCCGCGACTTCCGCGGCCTCCCCATCGTCACCATTGACGGCGAATCGGCCCGCGACTTCGATGACGCCGTCCTCGTCAACCGGCTCCCCAACGGCAACTTCGAACTGCAGGTCCACATCGCCGACGTGAGCTATTACGTCCACCCCGGCTCGCCCATTGACCGCGAAGCCGAGATCCGCGGCACTTCGGTCTACTTTCCCGACCGGGCCATCCCCATGCTCCCGGTCGAGCTCTCCAGCGGACTGTGCAGCCTGCGCCCGAACGAAGACCGCCTGGTGATGTCGTGCCTGATGGAGATTGACCCGCAAGGCGAAATCGTCGGCCACGAGCTGATGCCCGGCGTCATCCGTTCCTCCGCCCGCCTGACCTACACCCAAGTCAACGCCGAAATCGAAAAGTATCCGCTCATGGTCGCCCTCCAGGGCGCGCTCTACGACAAGCGCCAGCGCCGCGGCTCGATTGACTTCGACCTGCCCGAACCCGAGATTTCCTTCGACCAGCACGGCCTCATGCGCTCCATCGTCAAAAGCGAGCGCAATATCGCCCACCGACTGATCGAAGAGTTCATGCTTGCCGCCGCCGAAACCGTCGCCCGGCATCTCGAAGCCGCCGGCGTGCCCTCGGTGTACCGCATCCACGAGCAACCCGATTTGAAGAAGGTCGCCGAGTTCGAACAAGTCGCCGCCACCTTCGGCTACTCGCTCGGCACCGGACCGCTCCCCATCCAGCGCATGCGCATTCGCGGCAAAGTTGTCGAAGTTCCCATTCCGGCCAAGTTCAAGATCAGTCCTCGCAACTATCAACGGCTCGCGGCGCAAATTGCCGGCACGCCCTCCGAGCGCATGCTCAGCTTCCTCATGCTGCGTTCCCTGAAGCAGGCCCGCTACTCCGCCCGCAACGTCGGCCACTTCGCCCTGGCCACGCGCAGCTACACCCATTTCACCAGCCCCATTCGCCGTTATCCCGACTTAATGGTGCACCGCATTCTTAAAGCCGTCCTGGCCAAGCGCCCACCCAATCCCGAGCTGGCTACCGAGGAATCCATCGAGCCCGTCGCCCGTCAGTCAAGTGAAAGTGAGCGCGCCGCCGACGACGCCGAACGCGAGTTGATGGACTGGAAGAAAGTCCGCTTCATGGAAAACCGCCTCGGCGAAGAGTTCGACGCTCTCGTCATCCACGTCAACCGCCAGGGCTTCTTCATCGAGCTCGACGATCTGTTCATCGAGGGCTTCGTCCCCGCCGCAACGCTCGCCGACGACGACTACCGCTACCTCGATGCCAGCAAGGAATGGGTCGCCCAGCGCTCCAAGCGCCGCTACAAACTCGGCGCCCATCTCCGCGTCCTGGTCGAGCGCATTGACCCCGTTCGGCAGCAAATCCATTTCTCGCCGCTACCCTAGAACCCGTCTCATAAATGGTGATGAGCGTGCTTGCCCCGTTCCGTATGGGGCTTTGACATCAGGAAAAGCCTCACTGAGCTTTGACCTTGTATTGACCGCCGGCTTTATGAGATGGGTTCTAGCGCGGGGCCACCTTGACTCTCTTTTTCAGCAGGACCCCGCCTTCAACCTCGACGCCTATCGGCGCGCCTGTTGGCGGAATGCATCGTGCACCTACCCAAGATCGGGCCGCTGCGCGGCGCAAGGGAAGCGGGCCGGCCACACCTAGGCCGGCCTGCGCGAATGGGGCCGCAGTAAACGGGCTGAGGGCGGCCCTTGGCCGCCCGAACCCCGCGCCAATCAACTATAAGGGTACAATCGCCACCATGGCGACGCCCACTTTGGCCAACCACATCGCCGGCGCATGGAGTGTGCCGCCGCCGGACGCTGACTTTTTGCCAGTCACCGATCCCGCGACTCTTAATGTCCTGGCCCGCGTCCCCCTCTCCCCGGCCCACGAGGTCGCGCGCGCCATCGAAGCCGCCGCCGCCGCATTCCCAGCCTGGCGCGAACTGCCCGCCGGCGATCGCATCCAGTGCCTGTTTCGGCTGAAGTCCGCGCTCGAAGCCGGCCTCGAAGAACTTGCGGCGACCATCGTCTCCGAATGCGGCAAGACGCTCGACGAAGCCCGCGCCGAAATCCGCCGCGGCATCGAAAACGTCGAAACCGCCTGCGGCATCCCCCTGATGCTGCAAGGCCACCACAGCGAAAACGTCGCTCCAGGCATTGACGAAACCATGATCCGCCAGCCCCTCGGCGTCGTCGCCATCGTCACGCCGTTTAATTTTCCCGCGATGATCCCGCTCTGGTTCTTGCCCTACGCCATCGCCTGCGGCAACACCGTGGTGTTCAAACCATCGGAGAAAACTCCGCTCTCGGCCGAGCGCCTGCAGCGTCTCATGATCGCCTCCGGCGTGCCGCCCGGCGTAGTCAATCTTCTCCACGGCGAGCGCTCCACCGTCGAAGCGTTGCTCGATCACCCCGCGGTCCGTGCCGTTAGCTTCGTCGGCTCCAGCGCCGTCGCGCGGCAGGTCTACGCCCGCGCGGCCGCGGCAGGGAAGCGCGCCCAGTGCCAGGGCGGCGCCAAAAACGCCGTTGTGGTTCTCGCCGACGCCGACCAATCGGGCACCACGCAGGTGCTGACTGATTCAGCTTACGGATGCAACGGCCAGCGCTGCCTCGCCGCCTCCATCGCCATTGCCGTCGGCGACGCCCGCGCTTGGCTCACGAAAGATCTCGCCACCGCCGCCCGCCAGCGCCCCGTCGGCGCCGTCATCACCTCCCAAAGCAAGCAGCGCATCGAGTCCCTGATCGCGCAAGGCATCACCGAAGGCGCCCGTCCCGTGGTTGACGGGCGCGGCCACCCCGGCCAACAATTCGGCGCCACGCTCCTCGACGAGGTCCGCACCGACGGCACCTTGGCGCAAACCGAAATCTTCGGCCCCGTCCTCAGCCTTATCCACGCCGCGACTCTCGAGGAAGCCATCGCCTTCGTCAATCAGCAGTCCTACGGAAACATGGCCTGCCTCTTCACCCGCAGTGGCGCCGCCGCGCGCCAATTCAAACACGAGGCCCAGGCCGGCAACATCGGCATCAATCTCGGCGTCGCCGCCCCCATGGCCCAGTTCCCCTTCACCGGCTGGAAGGGAAGCTTCTTCGGCGACCTCCACGCCCAGGGCCGTGACGCCATTGAGTTCTACACCGACAAGAAAGTCGTGATCGAACGCTGGCCCCAAACCCTGTCCCGGAAATTCTAAATGGCAAAACCATTCGCCGCCTTCGTCGTCGCCCTCGCCCTTGCCGCCGCTCTTCCCGCGCAGACCCGTCCACCGCGCGCCCGCGACCTCGGTGTTCCGTTTGAAGGTACCCCAGGCCCCAACAACGCTATTACCGACGTCCACGGCGTCGAGGTCGGCTACAGCACGTTGATCGAGGGCGGCGACGTGCGCACCGGCGTCACCGCCATTCTGCCCCGAGGCAAGACCTTCAAAGATACGGTCATGGCTGGCTTCTTCTCGCAAAACGGCAACGGCGAAATGACCGGTATCCACTGGCTGGTCGAGTCTGGTTTTCTCGAAGGCCCGGTCATGATCACCAACACCCACAGCGTGGGAACGGTGCGCGATTCGGTCATCGCATGGGAAATGAAGCACGGCGCCACCCAGTATCCGTGGTCTTTGCCCGTCGTCGCCGAAACCTACGACGGCTACCTTAATGACATCAACGGATTCCACGTCAAGCCCGAGCACGCCGTGGCCGCCATCGAATCCGCCGCCGGCGGCCGCGTCGCCGAAGGCAACGTTGGCGGCGGCACCGGCATGGTTTGCATGGGCTTCAAGGGCGGCTCCGGCACCGCCTCGCGCGTCCTCACCGCCGCCCAGGGCGGCTACACCGTCGGCGTCTTCGTGCAATGCAACACCGGCAGCGCCCACGAGCTGCGCCTGGCCGGCGTCCCCGTCGGCCAAATCATGAATCGCACCGGCCCCTACGCCCAGCTCTACGGACGTGATCGAGAGGATATGGGCAGCATCATCATCGTAGTCGCCACCGACGCGCCCCTCACCTCCACACAACTCAACCGCCTCTGCAAACGCGCAACGCTCGGCCTCGCGCGCATCGGCGGCACCTCGGGCGATGGCTCGGGCGATATCTTCGTCAGCTTCTCCACCGCCAACCCCGGCGCCGCGCCGCCGCCGCGCTCGCCGCTGACAACCCATGTGGAGATGATGGCCAACTGGGCCATGGGCCCGCTCTTCGACGCCACCATTCGCGCCACCGAAGAGGCGATCGCCAACGCAATGGTCGGCGCGCAAACGATGACCGGCTACCAGGGCCACACCATCATCGCGCTCGACCATGACCGCCTCGCCAGCATGATGAAAGCCACCTACGCACCAACTCCTTGGTAGCGCCGCGCTTCTTCGTGTTACGATCATCGCCGCTATGCGAAACACAATTGTGTGTGCAGTCACAGTTGGCGTGCTCTCTCTGGCACTGAGTGCCCAGGGCGCCCGCAATGGACGCGGCGCCCGCGGCGCCGCCGCCGCCGCGACAACAACCACCGCCGCCCCGGCGCCCGCGCCACAAGCGGCCCCAGCCCCGCCCGCCGCGCGCGGACGCGGCGGCCCCGGCCCGGCCGGC
>JANWLQ010000172.1 GCA_025450725.1 Terriglobales bacterium | reverse complement strand
GCCTTTCCCCACTCCCACATCCGCGAACAACTGCTCGAACCGAACCACCAACACGAACTCTGGAGCCGATGACCAGGATTGAACTGGTGACCTCGTCCTTACCAAGGACGCGCTCTACCAACTGAGCTACATCGGCCGCAAACTACTGTTCGTCCGCTTCCCTGCCCCATGGCTTGGCGGCGGCAAACGCCCGCTTCTGCCACAGGGTGCGGGCCGCGAACATCGCGATCACCGCCGCCGTAGCCAGCCGGATGCGCCAATCGCTCAGCGTCTCCAGGCTCGCCACCAACAACCCGCCGTACAAAACCATTGCCAACCATCGGCGGTCCATCGTCATCTACCTCTCAGCCACTTCTCTCAACCGGCTCCCCACATCAACAACTGGTGGACAGGGGAGGATTCGAACCTCCGTAGCCCCAAGGGGCGACAGATTTACAGTCTGTTGGTATTAACCACTCACCCACCTGTCCGAAACCCAACGAAACCAGCGGCGCGCGCCCAAAAAATGATGGAGCTGGCGGAGGGGCTTGAACCCCCGACCTGCTGATTACAAATCAGCTGCTCTACCAACTGAGCTACGCCAGCCGGTCTCAACCGACAAAGAATCTATAGTATAGGAAAACCACCCCGCAAGGCAAGCTTCCGCCGTTCGCTCTACCACCCTTCCACCTGATTGTTCAGTATAGCAGAGTGAACGTGGACTGGCGCGGGTGCTTTGACTGGCATGGGCCCCGCCCTGCTATCGCCGGGCACCCGCTTTGGCACTGCGCCTTGCTGAGTTACGGGTGGAGGTAGCGGTAGGGATTCACCGGGCTCTTGTTGATGCGGACCTCATAGTGCAGGTGCGCGCCGGTGGTGCGGCCGCTTTCGCCGACAAATCCGACCACTTCGTCGCGGTCCACGTGCTGGCCGACGGTGACCGCCATCCCGGAGAGGTGGGCGTATCGGGTCTGAATGCCGTGGCCGTGATCCACTATGACGATGCGTCCGTAGCCGTTTTCGAAACCGGCATATACGACCATGCCATCGGCGGTGACGTGAACAGGCGTACCGTAGCCGACGGCGATGTCCATCCCGGAATGGAAGGCGCCCTCTCCCTCGAATGGGTCAATGCGTTCGCCGAAAGAGCTTGTGATTCGGCCACGCACCGGCCACACGTCGGGCTGCCAGATGCCCGGGCCGAAAGGCGACCAGTGGCGCTGCGGGAGCGAATTTTCGAGGGCGGTTGATTCGAGAATCTGGAACGTGTTGAGAGTGTCGTTGTAGAGCTCGGCGGCCTGGGCATTGGCGAGAACTTCGGCGCCGGTTTCCGGGGCGGTCAGGGCGCCTAGTGTGGCGTCGCTGCTGGAGTTGCGCACGCGATCCTTAAAGCTGGCGCTGTGCTTGAAACTGTAAAGGGTCGAAACTTCGCTGGCAAGCGAGCCCAGGCTGGCGACCTCGGCCTGGAACTGGTCGGCGTCGTGCCGGGCGGAGCTGAGCTGCTGCATCAGCATTTCCTGCCGGCTGCGCAGTTCGTTGAAGGCCTGCACCTTGGTGAGCATGCGGCCGTAGGAGCCGGCGAGGCCGAGGAGCGTCCCAGCGCCGACCACGGCGCAGGCGACGAACAAAGCCACCCACTTCACCGGGATGGGTACTCGGCGGAGCTGGCCATCCCAGTCATGGGTGACCATGAAGATGTAGTAGCGTTTACGCAACTCCGCTGACTGTAGCAAGTGAGCGCCACCCCAGTCAAGGAAAGTTAGGGGAATCGTACCTAAGTGCTAGTGTGAGTAAACCCTAGACACCAAGCCGGATGGGGAAGGCCCGCTGTCGAGTCTGGGCGGGTTTGAAAGCAGCAAATCAAAGCCAGATCGTGGCTAAGGGGCGATCCTGAGGGGCGACGTCGAGTTGGGGACTGGCGCCGCGGGCGGCGAGGGCGCGTTGGGCCGAAAGACGGGCCAGCTCCGGCAAGTTGTTGTTCTGGCTGAGGTGGGCGAGCACCAGGTGGCGGGGGTGGCCGTCGAACTCGGTTTGCAGAAAGGCGCCGAGGCCGTCGTTGGAGAGGTGGCCAGTGCGGCTCAGTACCCGCTGCTTGAGTTGCCAGGAGTATCCACCGCCTTTGAGCATCTCCAAGTCGTGGTTTGACTCGATCACCAGGCAGTCGAGGGCGCGCAGGCAGTCTTTGACGTTCTCCGGCAAATAGCCAAGGTCGGTGACGATGACTACAGCGAGTCCATCGCTGACCAGGCGGAAGCCAACCGGATCGGCGGCGTCGTGTGGTATGGAGAAAGGTGTAATTTCGAAATCGCCGATGGCGAACGTCTCTCCGCTGGCGAACGCTTCGAGGCGCGGGAGCTCGATGCCGCCCAGTGCCGCGTGGGTGCGCTGGTTGCAATAGACGGGCGCTGGAATGGCGGCGGCGAGCCGGGGCAGTCCGGCGACGTGGTCGGTGTGCTCGTGGGTGATCAGCACGGCATCGAGCGCGTCGGTGGTGCATTCGGCCAGCGCGAGCCGGCGCCGCAATTCGCGGTGGCTGAAGCCGGCGTCAATTAACACGCGGGTGCGACCGGTGGCGACCAGCGTGGCGTTGCCCGCGCTACCGCTGCCGAGAACAGTGACACTGAACACGGTCCTTAGCTTAGCAGCCGGTTTTAGCTTTTAACAGAGGAAGAAGGCGTAGCTGGCGCGCTCGCAGCCGCCGGCGCGGTCGGGGTCGAGGTTTCCGATTTGGCCGGTTCGGATTTCGACGATTCAGACTTGGATGATTCAGATTGGGGCGTTCCGCCGCCGGACTTGGCGTAATCGTTGACGTACCATCCCGAACCCTTGAACTGAATGGCGGGGGCGGAGATCAGCTTTTCCAAGTGTCCGCCGCAATGCGCGCAGACAGTCAACGGCTCAGAGGAGAACGACTGAATCTTTTCCACCCGGCGGTGACACTGGGCGCACTCATATTCGTACATTGGCACGATAGTGCTATTTTACCAGCTATGGCGCAAACCGGGAACCTGATCCGCAATGTCAGCGATACGGCCCTTTGGGTTGCGTTGTATCGGGCCCAGGAAAGCGCGCGCCCGGACCGGGTGTTCAATGACCCGTTTGCCGCCCGCCTGGCCGGCGAGCGGGGCGCGGCGATCGCGGCGGCGACGCCATTTATGACGCGGCATTCTTGGTCCATCGTCGGGCGCACGGTGGTGTTCGACCAATTCATCGCCGACGAAATCGCGCAAGGGGCGGACATGGTCGTGCTGTTGGCGGCGGGGCTGGACACGCGCCCATACCGGATGGATCTGCCCGCCCAACTGCGCTGGATCGAGGTGGATTTGCCCGGGATCCTCGAGTACAAGGAAGAAAAGCTCGCCGGCGAAACCCCGCGCTGCCGGCTGGAGCGGGTGCGTTTGGATCTTTCGGACGAGGCTGGCAGGCGCGCACTGTTCCAGCGGCTGGGCGCGGAAGGCAAGCGCATTGTGGTCGTTTCTGAAGGCTTGATTATTTATTTAACCGCGGCCGACGTTGACGGACTGGCGCGCGACCTCGCCGCGGTACCCAGCGTAGCGAGCTGGATTACCGACCTCGCCTCGCCGGCGCTTTTGAAGATGATGATGCGCGAGATGGGCGCGGAGGTGAATGCGGCCAACGCGCCGTTTCGATTTGCGCCGCGGGAAGGGCCAGCCTACTTCCGCCGTTTGGGATGGGAGGCGGTAGAACTGGGTTCGCCGCTCCGCACCGCGGCCAAGCTCAAGCGCGTCCACGAGCTGGGCCTGCGCCTCGCCGCCATACTTCCGCAGTCGTTCCCGAGAAACGGCACACGGCCGTGGTCCGGCATCCTCCGCCTGCGGCGAGTCGGGTAATGAGACGGTAAACCCTTCTCTTTACGCCGACGCTCCGAGACCAAGCCATGGTAGAAATCCTGGCGCAATAAAGGCAGACTGAGCGGGGGCGGTCGGGGTGCTGGTAGGCTTGATTTATGCGGATGGCGGCGGCGATCGTGATGATTGGGGGTCTGGTGTTTCTGGCCCACCTATTCGCCATCCTCTTCACGAAGACGCGCATTCCGGACGTACTGTGGCTGTTGTTGATAGGGGTGGCGCTGGGCCCGGTATCGCACCTGCTCAGTCCGGCGGCGTTGGGCGTGGTGGGTCCGGCATTCGTAGTGATCACACTGGTGCTGATCCTGTTCGAGAGCGGTTTGAGCCTGCAATTCAAACGCCTCCGCCGGGCCTTGCCGGGGACGCTCGCACTCTCAAGTTTTAGCTTCGTTGCCGAGGCGCTGGTGATGGGTGCGGCGACGTGGGCATTCACGCCGCTCGGCGCCTGGCGGGCTTTTTTGCTGGGGGTGATCCTCGCCGGCAATTCACCAACGGTGATCGTGCCGCTGGCCAAGGGATTGGAGCTGGGCACCAAGACGCGCGACATCCTGTTTCTGGAGTCGGCCTTTGGCGACGTGCTCAGCATTGTGCTGGCGTTGGCTCTGCTCGATTTCCACTTCAATGGCTGGGCACACTGGGCCGGGACGGCGCTGCAATTTGTGCTCGGTTTTGGCGGAGCGGTGGTGATCGGGGTGCTGGGCGGGCTGGCCTGGTCGATGCTGCTCCGGATCACGCGGGTGCTGGAAAACGCCATGTTCACCACCGCCGCCTTTGTCTTCATGCTTTACGGAGGCGCCGAGCTGCTGCATGCCAATGGCGCCATCGCGGCGCTCGCCTTCGGCGTGGTGCTGGGCAATGTCGAACGCACTCCCATGGTGCAGGAGGCGCTGCCGGCCGAGGGGTTGAATAACGCCGAAAAGCTGTTCCTGGGCGAACTGGTGTTTTTGCTGAAGACGTTTTTCTTCGTCTACATCGGACTATCGGTCGAGTTCACCCAGTTGCGGTGGCTGTTGTTCGGTGGCGTGCTCACGCTGCTGCTGCTCGCCGCGCGCATTCCCTCGGTGCGTTTCACGCTGCGCCATCATGTGGGCGAGCGCGATTCCGCCATGGCCGCCTGCATGGTTCCGAAGGGTTTGGCGGCGGCGGTGCTCGCGGCACTGATGATCGAGCGGCATGTGGTCGACGCTGAAGCGATGCAAAGCGTTATCTACGCGGTGATTTTTTTTGGCGTGGTGCTGACCTCCGTGCTGGTCTTCCTGGTCAACCTGCCGACGGGCGGGCGCGTGATGGGCTGGTTTCTAAACGGACCGCCGGATCCCGTTCCCACCCCCGAACCAGCCGGAAAATAATCTTCACAACCGCGTCCGACCGCTCGCCGGGGCTCGTGGGCGCTCCCGTCGGCTGGCCGCATGACCCGCCATCCTACCCGAGTCACTCCTCAAAGGTACAGGGGCTCGGGCGGCCAAAGGCCGCCCTCAGCCCGCTTACTGCGGTCCCCGGCGCGCAGGCCGGCCTTGGTGTAGCCGGCCTGCTTCCCTTGGGCGCCGCGGGGGCGGATCGCCTCACTAAGTTCCGCGATTTTTCACGCCTGCTTTGCTGGCAGCAAAAAGGCGCGGCCCCGCGAGTCGGAGGCCGCGTGGATCTACGATGCCCGAGTGCATCCGCTGGTGCTGGGCACCTATCCCGACCTTGCCCGCTTTGCCTTCACCAAGTTGCGCGCCGAGAACGCCACGAAAGATGTCCAACGGGATGGGTGCGGGGCCGAAGCGAATGTGCCATCCGCCGAGTCGAGATGACTAGTAGGCGGTTTCGGGGGTGGCTAGTTCTTCGGTGCGGAAGAGTTGGGTGTAGTCCTTTATGGCTACGTCGAGGGTGCGGTTGCGGTTTTTGGCGACTAGTTCGTCGAGAACGGCGTCGAGAGCGACCACACCGCGGTCTTTTTCCTGGTAGGTGCGGAGCGATACGGCGCCGCTTTCGGCTTCGCGCTTGCCGACCACCAGCATGTAGGGCACCTTGTGCATCTCGGCTTCGCGGATGCGGTAGCTGATCTTGGTGGTCGCGAGAGCCACTTCGGCGCGCAGGCCGCGCTCGTCGCAGCGAGCGGCTACGGAGCGGGCGAACTCGTCCTGGCCTTCGGCGATGGGGAGCACCACCACTTGCACCGGGGCCAGCCAGGTGGGGAGGGCGCCGGCGAAGTGCTCGATCAAAATGCCGAGGAAGCGCTCGACGGAGCCGAACAGCACGCGATGGATGACCACAGGCGTGCGCGGCTGATTATCGCGGTCAATGAACTCCAGCTCGAAGCGGCGGGGCAAATTAAAGTCAAGCTGCACCGTGCCGCACTGCCATTTGCGGCCCATTGAATCGTGCACCATGACGTCAATCTTAGGGCCGTAAAAGGCGCCGCCGCCGGCGTCCACTGTGTACTCCAGGCCAGTCGCCGCGAGCGCCTGGCGCAGGCCGGCTTCGGCTTTCTCCCACAGCTCGGGCGCGCCCATCGCCTTTTCCGGCTTGGTGGAAAGGGTAAGCGTGTAGCGCAATCCAAAGAACGAATAGATGTGGCGCAGCAGTTCCATGATGCGCTCGATTTCTTCCTGCACCTGATCCTCGTGCAGGAAGATATGGGCGTCGTCCTGGCTGAAGACGCGGGCGCGCATGAGTCCGTGCAGGGTGCCCATCGGCTCGTTGCGGTGCAGCAACTGGCCCTCGCTGATGCGGAGGGGCAGGTCGCGGTAGCTGTGCTGGCGGGACTTGTAATAAAGATGGGTGTCGGGGCAATTCATCGGCTTCAGGGCCATGGTTGCCTCGGTTTTGCCCTCGGCGTTGGTCTCCTGAATGAGGAACATATCGTCACGAAAATGTTCCCAGTGTCCGGAGGTCTCGAACAGCTCCTTGCGATAAATCACCGGATTCATGATCTCGACGTAACCAGCCTTCTTGTGGGTTTCGCGCCACAGGCGGCGCAACTCCTCGCGCACCGTCACACCGTGCGGGTGCCAGAAGGCGCAGCCGCCGGACCAGGGATGGAAGCTGAACAGATCGAGCTGCGTGCCCAGCTTGCGGTGGTCGCGGGCCTTTGAGTCTTCCAGGAATTGCAGGTATTCGTCAAGTTCGGCCGCGGTTTCCCATGCAGTGCCGTAAATGCGCTGCAACATGGGGCGGTGCTCATCACCGCGCCAGTAGGCTCCGGCGAGCGAGAGCAACTTGAAGTGCCCGCAGATGCCGCCTTGCGCGACATGGGGGCCGGCGCAGAGGTCGAGGAAGCGGTCTTGCTTATAAAGCGAGACGTCGGCGTCGGCAATACCGGCCAGGAGTTCGAGCTTGTAATCCTGCTTCCACTCGCGAAATAGTTCCACCGCCTTGGGCCGCGCCAGGGTCGAGTGCAGGAACTGGGGATCGCGGGCCACAATCTTGCGCATGCGCTTTTCGATTTCGGGCAAGTCCGCGTCGGTCAGGTTGCGCGAGAGCTCCATGTCGTAATAGAAGCCGTTTTCGATGGGCGGTCCGATGGCCAGTTTGGCGTCGGGAAAGATCTCCCGCACTGCCTGGGCCATGATGTGCGAGGCCGAATGGCGGATGCGCCGCAGCCGCTCCTGCCGCGGCAGCGACGGGGGCGGAACGTTGGGCGCCCACGCCAACGACGCGAGAATTTCTTCCGAAACCGGCATGTAAAGAGTTTAGCGCACCAGCTCCTCACCAAAACCAACCATTGCGTTACACTCCTCCACATGATTCTCAAAAGGCTGATTACGGTATTTGCCGCTTTGTGCGCGCTTGCTTCGGCTTCGACGTTGCAGTTTCAGGTGAGTCTTGCGCATCGGGCGGCGCATAGCTACCACGTGACGCTGCGGTGCACGGGACTGGCGGGGGGCACGCAGGACTTCACCATGCCGGAATGGATGCCGGGGTATTACGGCATCATGCATTACGCGCGACAGGTTTCGAACTTCACGGCACGGAATGGGGCGGGGCGGGCGCTGGAATTCGAGCACACAACCGAGAGCACCTGGCGGGTGGTGACGGGGGCCGCGCCGGTGGTCGAAGTGAGTTACGACGTGTCGGCGACGCGCGCGTTCGCGGCCTCCAAT
Source organism: Terriglobales bacterium (assembly GCA_025450725.1). Lineage (GTDB taxonomy): Bacteria > Acidobacteriota > Terriglobia > Terriglobales > SCQP01 > SCQP01. Next base: position 632 of record JANWLQ010000172.1, on the reverse strand, counting down.
TCGCTCGATGAGAACCGGGGCTTTATCGCGCCGCCGGGGCTATTCGTCTATGTGGAGGGGCAGTTGCGGCATCCCGCCACGGTTGCGATTACCGACGCTCCGGCGACCTGGACGACGATTGCGACGGGACTTGACGGTGTCGCCGGTAGCACGCATACGTTTACCGCGCCCGATTTCGACACGCTCTACGACTCGCCATGGCTGCTGGGCAGCCAGCCGGTGGTGGATTTTTCGGTGGGCGGGGTGCCGCACCAAATTGTATTGCAGGATATTCCGCCGTCGGTGGATACAAAGCAGATGGCCGCCGACCTGGCGCGCATTGTTACCACGGCGACGGGGATGATGGGCGGCATCCCATACCATCGGTATGTCTTCCTGATGATGGGGCACGGGAACGGCGGGATCGAGCATTTGAACTCGGCCGCCATTGCCTTCAACGGCAACAGCCTGCTGACGCCGGCTGGGTACCACTCGTGGTTGAGCTACGTCGCGCATGAGTATTTTCACAATTTCAATGTCAAGCGCATCCGGCCGCTGGCGCGCCCTCGGGCGCGCCGCCGCCACCGAGGACGTTGAGCAGGCGCTGGGCAAATGTGTAATCGGACTGGCTGATGCGCGGCGCCTCGAGCCTC
>JANWLQ010000171.1 GCA_025450725.1 Terriglobales bacterium | reverse complement strand
TCGCGCAACTGGCGGCTTTGGGTACGACTGACCGGGACTTTTATTGGCGCGGGGCCGAGCGCGGCTGATGCCGCGCTTCCCGCTTACGCGCAGCGCCAGCCTGGGGACCCCAGCAGCCCCAGGCCTGCGCTGCGCGGTTACAGCTTGTAGAGTTCGCGCAACTGGCGGCTTTGGGTGCGGCTGACCGGGACTTCAGTTTGCTTTTTGTCGTCCATGCGGAGTTGGAAGCTGCTGTTGAACCAGGGGACGATTTCGCGGACGTGTTTCAGGTTGACCAGGTAGGCGCGGTGGGCGCGGAAGAAGTCGGCGCCGTCGAGTGAGGCTTGCAGTTCCTCAATGGTGCGGCAGGTGGCGTGGCCTTCGATTTGCCGGGTGGCGATGGTGATGACGCCGCTCTCCACCTTGGCGAAAACGACTTCCTGGGGGTCGAGCAGGAGCTGGCGCCCGCCGACTTTGATCATGATGCGCGTCGGGACGGGGGACTTGCGCTCGGCCATTCTGTCATCGAGCATTTGCAGGACGCGATCAATCTTGCCGGCTACCGATTCGCCGGCGGCGATCTGGCGTTTTATTTTTTCAATGGTTCGGGCCAGGCGAAGGGAGTCGAAAGGCTTGAGCAGGTAATCCACGGCGTTGACGTTGAAGGCTTCCAGCGCGTACTGATCGTGGGCGGTGGCGAACACCAAATAGGGAATGGGGATATGCTTGGCGGCCAACATACGCACCGTACCGAAGCCGTCAAGCCCTGGCATTTGGGCATCCAAGAATAGGAGGTCAGGGTGGTGCTGTTTGACCAGCTTGACCGCCTCGATGCCGTTTTGTCCGGTGGCAACGACCTCGACGTCGGGGAAGGCTTTGAGCAGGAAATGGAGCTCGTCGCGCGCCAATTGTTCGTCGTCCACGATCACGGTGGCGATGGGCATAGCCCAGTATAGTCGCGTGCTAACGTTGATACAGGCATGCCGCGTAAAACCAACCCCGATGCGCCGGCGAAGCCGCGCGCCCGACGCCCCGCCTCGAAAACCCATCCACCTACTGTGGCCGCCGGCGCGACAGCGCCGGCGAGTGTGCTGCCCGCCGCGGCGACGTCGAACGCGTGGCTGAGCGGCGACGATTACTACTGGTTCCACCAGGGGCGGCACCTGCGCTTGTACGACAAGCTGGGGGCGCACGTCACCGCGGCGGGAGTGCAGTTCGCGGTCTGGGCGCCCAACGCCGAAACGGTGAGCGTCATCGGCGACTTCAACCAGTGGACGGCGGGCGCGCATCGGCTCACGCCCCAGGGCGACAGCGGCGTTTGGGCCGGACTGTTGCCCGAGGTGAAAGAGGGCGCGATTTATAAATACGCTTTGCAGCCGCGGGGCGGCGCAACGATTTTGGAGAAGGCCGATCCGTTTGCGCAAGCGACGGAAGTGCCGCCGCGCACGGGCTCGGTGGTGGCCTCGCCTGAAGCCTACGCCTGGTCCGATCAGGAGTGGATGGGGAAGCGGGCCCAGGCGAACGGGCCAAATTCGGCCAACGCACCGATCTCCATTTATGAACTGCATACGGGCTCGTTCATGCGCGTTCCCGAGGAAGGGAATCGCTCGCTCAGCTATCGTGAGCTGGCGCCGCGGCTCATAGCGCACCTGCAGCGCAGCGGATTCACCCACGTCGAGTTCCTGCCGGTGATGGAGCATCCGTTTTTTGGTTCGTGGGGCTATCAGGTCACCGGCTACTTTGCTCCGTCGTCGCGCTATGGGTCGGCGCACGATTTGATGTATTTGATTGACCAGCTCCATCGCCACGGCTTCGGGGTGTTGCTGGACTGGGTGCCATCGCATTTTCCCAACGATCCGCACGGACTCTCCGAGTTCGACGGTTCGCATCTTTACGAGCACGCCGACCCGCGGCAGGGATTCCATCCCGACTGGCACTCGTGCATTTTCAACTACGGGCGGCACGAGGTGCGCAGCTTCCTGCTGAGCAACGCCATGTTCTGGCTCGACCGCTTTCACGCCGATGGGCTACGCGTGGATGCGGTGGCTTCGATGCTCTACCTCGATTACTCGCGCCAGCCCGGGGAATGGATACCGAATCAGTTTGGCGGGCGGGAGAATCTCGAAGCCATCTCGCTGCTGCGGCAGTTGAACGAGGACGTGTACGGCAACTTTCCCGGTATACAAACCATTGCCGAGGAATCGACCGCCTGGCCCATGGTGTCGCGGCCGACCTACCTCGGCGGGCTGGGCTTCGGGATGAAGTGGGACATGGGATGGATGCACGACACACTCGCCTTTTTCGCCCACGATCCGATTCACCGCAAGTACCACCACAGCCAGTTGACGTTCCGGCAGCTTTACGCCTGGCAGGAGAACTTTGTGCTGCCGCTTTCTCATGATGAAGTGGTGCACGGCAAGGCGTCGCTGCTGGCCAAGATGCCGGGCGATGAGTGGCAGCGCTTCGCCAATTTGCGATTGCTGTACGGTCTGCAATACGGGCAAAGCGGCAAGAAGCTGCTCTTCATGGGCGACGAATTTGGGCAGGGCAACGAGTGGAACCACGACTCGAGCATTGAGTGGCATTTACTGCAGTACCCGGTACATGCCGGCATGTTGCAGTGGGTCAAGGATCTGAACAATGCCTACCGCACGACACCGGCGCTGCACCAATTGGATTTCGAATCGCGCGGCTTTCAGTGGGTTGACTGCAACGACACGGAGCAGAGCACGCTGAGTTGGCTGCGCTGGGGGAGCGAGGGGGATTGCGTGCTGATCGTGTGCAACTTCACTCCGGTGGGGCGGCTCGATTTCCAGCTCGGTGTGCCGCGGGCCGGGCATTGGCGCGAGATTCTCAACAGCGACGCGGTTGACTACTGCGGCAGCGGGCAGGGCAACCTGGGCGGGGTGTGGAGCGACGAGGGCGCCATTACCATCAACCTGCCGCCGCTGGGATGCGTGTTCTTCCGCCATGAGCCCTAAGAAGCCGCCGCCGGAAAAATCGGTCTGCATTCACGGCCATTTCTATCAGCCGCCGCGCGAGGATCCCTGGACCGGGGCGATTGCGCCGCAACCGAGCGCGGCGCCGTTTCACGACTGGAACGCACGGGTCGCGGCCGAGTGCTACGGCCCCAATGCGGCGGCCCGCATTCTGGACGAGGCCGGCAAACTGGTGGCGGAGCGCAACAATTTCGAGCGCATCAGTTTTGACTTTGGGCCGACGCTGCTTTCGTGGATGCAAGCCAACGCGCCCGATATCTACGGCGCGGTGCTGGCCGCCGATCGGGTGGCGCACGGCGCGCTGGCGCAAGCCTACAGCCACATGATTCTTCCCCTGGCCAACGCCCGTGACCGGCAAACGCAGGTGCATTGGGGCAGCCAGGATTTCCGCTCCCGATTCGGACGGGAACCGGAAGGCATGTGGCTGCCGGAAACCGCTGTGGATATGGCCGCGCTCGACGCACTGGCGGCCGCCGGCATACGCTTCACCATCCTGGCGCCGAGGCAGGCGCGGCGGGTACGCGCGTTTGGCGGTCATCGCTGGCAGGACGTGACCGGCGCAAAAATTGACACGCGGCATGTCTACGAAGTGCGGCTGCCCTCAGAGCGCCGCATTGCAGTATTTTTTTACGACGCGGGGCTGGCCCAGGCGGTGGCGTTCGAAGGGCTGCTGCGCGACGGCCATAGGCTGGCCGAGCGGCTGGCCAACGGCTTCGACGAGTCGGGCGATGAAATCCAACTGGTGAGCGTGGCGACCGACGGCGAGAGCTACGGCCACCACCACAAGTTCGGCGAAATGGCGCTGGCCTCGGCGTTGCGCTTTCTCGAGGCGCGTGGAGACATTCACATCACCAACTATCGCGCGTTTCTGGCGACGCATCCGCCGGCGCACGAGGTTGAGATCATTGAAAATTCGTCCTGGAGTTGCGAACACGGCATCGAGCGCTGGCGCTCGGATTGCGGCTGCAACTCGGGCGGCGCGCCCAACGCCAACCAGGGCTGGCGGGCGCCGATGCGGGATTCGCTCAACTGGCTGCGGGATCAGATCGCTCCAGCGTATGCCGAAGCCGCCGAGCGGCTGGTGCGGGACGCCTGGGCGGCGCGCAACGACTATATTGACGTGCTGCTCGACGGGTCGCCGGCTTCCCGGGCCGCGTTCCTGAATCGCCATCAGCTTCATCCTTTAGACGTGGCGGATGCCGACCGAGTGTGGCGTCTGCTCGAGCTGCAGCGCTTTGCCATGTTGATGTTTACCAGCTGCGGATGGTTCTTTGATGAAATCACCGGAATCGAGGCGACCCAGAATCTGGCGTACGCGCAAAGGGCGATGGAGCTAGCGCAGGAAACGTTGGGGCTAAGCGTGAGTGCGGAGTTCGCGCGCCGCCTCGGCTGATGCGCGGTAGGAAGCCGCCAGCACCCAACCGGCGCCGGCCATGGCGGCCGACATTAGCAACTCAGTCCACATCGGGCGTTGGGCGGGCGTTGCCCACACGCGTGGCACCCAGACAAGCACTGTGAAAATTGTAATCATCAGCGCCCACAGGCGGGCGGCGATTTGCCCGAACACGCCGGTCACGATGGCCATGCCAGCGACAATGTGGCAGGCGCCGGTGGCGTAGGTCCAAATCATCGGTGCCGGCAGCCAGCCTGGAACCAAGCCAACCGTGTAGGTTGCATAGGCAAAATGTTCCGCGCCGGTAAGGATTACAAACGCGCCGAACAACACGCGAGGAATTACGCGGGGGCGGGGCGCTATGGGGCGCAGCAACAGCCAGGCCGCGACCAGGAGGAGGAGCGGTTCGCCAAGGTTGGCCCAGGAGCCCAGCGTCAACGGGTCGGCGATTATGGCGGGAAGGCGCAGGAGCAAGCACCAGCCGAGGAAATTCCAGAGCAAGACGTTCGCCGCCCAACGCTCGGCGCCGTGAGCGAAAAGGCTGGCGCTCGCGACCACCATCGCCAAACCCGAGGCAAGGGCCAGGGCCAAGGTCAACGCCGGCCAGGTAGGCACCGGGCCGCCAAACCTGGAGGAGAAGAGGAGTATAACGCCCAGGCCGAACACGCCGGCCGCATACAGGGCGCTCCCGGAAAAGAGAGGGGCAGTATTGCGGCGGGGCAGCAGGCGACCGGTGGAACGGCGATAGTCGAGGAACTGAGGGCCGAATTGGCCGGCCAGCAGCGTGTCCTCCCGCCGGGCGCGCCAAAGGAAGGCGATCCAGAGCAGGGCTGCGCCGGCGAGCGAATGCCAGAATCCGAATGCCAATGCGGCGCCGAGGGTAGCCGCCATCAGGCCGGTGTAGAGCGGGTGGCGTACGACACGGTAGGGTCCGGAGCGGACCAGTTGATGGTCGGCCTTGAGCGCCACCGTGCCGCTCCACCAGCGACCGAGCACGATGCGCGAGCCCAGCGCGAGGGCGAGGCCCGCCATGGCGATGGCAGCGCCCGCCAAGCCGATCGGCGCGGCAAAATCGGCGGGGACGAAGGCCACGTTCCAAATTGAGGCGGACGGGCTGATATAGGCGAACAGCAGGGCATAGCCGCCCCAAATCAATAGAATGTCATGGGCGCGCTTGGAGCGCGCCTCGCGAACCTTAATACGGTGCGCTGCGAGTGCCGCGATAATAAAATAGGCGCCCACGACCGCCCACGAAGCATAAACGGCTTGCACCCAACCCGGCAGCGCTGTCTCTGTCATGCCGACAGTATACGCAACGCGATCTGGCGGCGCAGGGCGAGCGTGTCTTCCGGAGGCCGCTTGAGCAGGCGGCGCAACCAGGCAAGCTGGGTGCGAAGATCGTCGCCGCGGCTGAGCCAGGAGAGTGCGCGGCGGGCGGTCAACTCCACCTGGTCAAGCGTTTCGTCATTGATTACGCGATTCATAATCTGGCGGTCTTCGCCCGATTCGCGCTGCGCGATGGATTGCAGCCGATAGGTCGCAATCGCCAGGTCGGCAATGGCCGCCAATATTTCCTGCTCGTCGGCGAGCGCGGCGCCATGCTTGCGGAAGGCGAGGCCCGCGATGAGCAAGGTGGTTTTGCGGGCCATTTCGCTGGGCGACATTTCCGTGGGCGGACTCAAAAGCTCGCCGGTGACGGCTTCGATAGCGGGCAAGAGCGCCAACGTGCCGCGCTGGGCGTTGCGGAGGAGTGTGGCGGGAATGAGCAGACGGTTGATCTCATTGGTGCCCTCGAAGATGCGGTTGACGCGAGCATCGCGGTAGGCGCGTTCGGCCACGTTGCCGCGGATGAATCCGTTGCCGCCATGGATTTGCACGGCGCGATCGACGGTGCGGTCGAGCATCTCGCTGGCGTCAACCTTGACGATGGCGCATTCAACGGCGTTGGCTGTGGCCGTCGGCGCGGCGGCGGTGCGGTAGACCATGCTCTCGCTGGCGTAGAGCGCGAGGGCGGTGTCAACGATCATTTGGCGCACCAGGCCGAATTGCGCACTGGATTTGCCGAAGGCGTGGCGCTCGTTGGCGTAGGCGACGGTTTGCCGCAGCAGATTGCGGGCGCCGCCAATGCAAGCCGCGCCCAGCTTGAAGCGCCCGACATTGAGGATTTGAAAGGCGATGTGCGCGCCCTCGCCCACCTGGCCGAGGAGGTTGGCGGCGGGTACGCGGACGTCGCGCAAGAGCAGGGGGCGGGTGGAGGAACCGGGAATCCCCATTTTGTGTTCTTCGCCGCCGGTCGAGACGCCGGGCGTGGCCGCCTCGACCAGAAAGGCGGAGACTCGATCACCGACTTTGGCGAACACGGTAAACAGATCGGCGAAGCCGGCGTTGCTGATCCACATTTTTTCGCCGTTGAGAATGTAGGCGTCGCCGTCGGCTGTGGGCGCGCCTTGCGAGCGCAGCGCCAAGGCATCGGATCCGGAGCCGGATTCGCTCAAGGCGTAGGCGCCGATCCATTCCGACGAGGCGAGGCGCGGCAGGTAGCGGCGCTTCTGGTCCTCGGTGCCGAAGTAGACGAGGGGAAGGGTGGCGATGCCGACGTGAGCGCCGAAGGCGACCGAGAACGAGCCCTGTACGCCCATGTGATCGGCGACGAGAGCGGAGGTGGCGCTGTCGAGCCCGAGGCCGCCGTACTCTTCGGGAACATCCACGGCGGTGAGGCCGAGTTCGCCGGCGCGCTGCAGCAGGCCGCGAACGAAGGCGAAGTCCTGCGACTCGATGCGGT
>JANWLQ010000170.1 GCA_025450725.1 Terriglobales bacterium | reverse complement strand
GGCAGTCCAAAGTAGGCCTTTACAAAGACTTGCTGAGTTATGTCTTCAGCGTCGTTTGAGCCGCGGAGGATGCCGCGAATCGCGCTCGCGACGCGCGGATGCATGCGCCGCATCAGTTCGTCGAACGCCCCGGCAACGCCGGCCTGGCATTGGCGCATGAGCTCCGCCGCCGGGTCAGCGGCAAGGGGTGGGGCGAGATCCCGGGTAATCGCGGGCTCGAGAGCCGCGACGCTCCCCACCGCCGCCGGCAGAACAGCATCCATATCAGGACGGACGTGTGCCATGGCTCGCCAGTTTCATCATTCCCATCTGTAGATTACTCCCATTCGATGGTCGAAGGGGGCTTGGAGCTGATGTCGTACACAACCCGGTTGATTCCTGGCACTTCGTTGACGATGCGATTTGAAATGCGTCCCAGCAGCTCGTAGGGCAAATGCGCCCAGTCGGCGGTCATCCCGTCCTCGGAGTGGACCGCGCGCAGGGCGCAGGTCAGGCCGTAGGTGCGGAAGTCGCCCATCACGCCTACGGTGCGCACCGGCAGGAGCACGGCAAAGGATTGCCACAGTTTGGTATACAAACCGGCACCCTTGATCTCTTCAATCGCAATTTCATCGGCCGCCTGCAGCAAAGCCGTCTTTTCCCCGGTCACTTCGCCCAGGATCCGCACCGCCAGGCCGGGGCCGGGAAACGGTTGGCGCTGCAGTAGTTCCTGGCTGACGCCGAGGTCCGCGCCCACCCGGCGCACTTCATCCTTAAAGAGTTCGCGCAGCGGCTCGATCAATTTCAGTTTCATATTGGCCGGCAGGCCACCCACGTTGTGGTGGCTCTTGATCACCGCCGAGGGTCCCTTGATCGAAACCGATTCGATGACGTCGGGATAGAGAGTTCCCTGCACCAGAAAATCGGCGTCTACTTTGGCCGACTCCTGGTCGAAGACGTCAATGAACACCTTGCCGATGATCTTGCGCTTTTGCTCGGGGTCGCTCACGCCGGCGAGGGCGGCCAGGAATCGCTCGCCGGCATCCACGGCCACAACGCGCAGCCCAAGTTGGTCGCGCAGGCTGGTCTGGACTTTCACGAACTCGTTCTTGCGCAGCAGGCCGTTGTCTACGAACACGCAGGTCAGGCGGTCGCCGATGGCGCGGTGCACGAGAGTCGCCGCGACGCTTGAATCCACGCCCCCGCTAATGCCGCACACGGCTCTTCCCGTCTCCCCCACCTGCTGGCGGATGCGCTCGATCTGCTCCTCGATGAATGAGCGCGGCGTCCAGTCGCGCGGCGCGCCGCAGAGGTCAATAAAGTTGCTGAACAACTGGTCGCCGTTCACGGTGTGCTTGACCTCGGGATGGAACTGCACGCCCCACATTTTTCGTTCCGCCGCTTCGATCGCGGCCAACGCCGTCGCGCTGCGGCCGACGGCGCGAAAGCCCTGAGGCAGCACCTGGGCGCTGTCGCCGTGCGACATCCAAACCGTCTCCGCCCCGGTGCTGTTCTTGAACAGCCCGGAGGCGACGTCCACTGTGACCGCGGCCCGGCCGAACTCGCGCTCGGCGGCGTTCTCCACCGTGCCGCCCAGGCGATGGACCATCAGTTGCAGGCCATAGCAGATGCCCAGAATGGGCAAGCCGCTGGTCCAGATCTCGTCGGCGCAGCGGGGCGCGTCGTCGGCATAAACCGAGTTGGGGCCGCCGGAAAGGATAATGCCGCGCGGGTTCATCCGTTGGATATCAGCCCAGGGTGCGTTGAAGGGCAGGATGGCGCTGAAGACGTTCTGCTCGCGCACCCGGCGGGCGATCAGTTGCGAGTATTGGGCACCGAAGTCGAGAACAATAATCATAAATTACACGACGAAATTGACCAGCCGATCAGGAATGACGACGACCTTCCGCGGCGTCTGCGCGGCTAACAGCGGTGCGATTTTTTCATGGGCGCGGGCGGCGGCCTCCAGCGTCCGGGCATTGGTGCCTGGGGGGACCTCCAGACGCGCGCGCAGTTTACCGCCGATCTGAACGACGACCTCGATTTGCTCGTCGCTGGCCAGAGACGCGTCCAAGGTGGGCCACGGCGCAACCGAGATCTCGCCGCGCTCGCCGGCCCGCACCCAAAGCTCCTGCGCCAAAAACGGCGCAAACGGGGCCAACATCAACAGCAGCAGGCGTTGGCAGGTCGCGCGCGCGGCGGGCGACAACTCCGCATCGTGGGCGTATAACTCGTTGACCAGCTCCATCAGCGCGGCGATGGAGGTATTGAAGTGCCACCGGCCTTCGAAGTCGCTGGTGATGCGGCGCAATGTTTGGTGCGCCTTGCGCAGGCAGGCGGCATCGGCCGCGCTCGTTGCGGCGGTCGTTACTGTAGGGGGCGCGAGACGCGTCGCCAGCCGCCAGACGCGGGCCAGAAAGCGGTGAATTCCCTCGACGCCATTATCCTGCCAGTCGAAGTCTTTTTCCGGCGGGGCGGCGAAAAGCACGTACATGCGCGTGGCATCGGCGCCGTAGCGCTCTACCAGGTCGGCCGGATCCACGGTGTTGCCTTTGGACTTCGACATCTTCGCGCCGTGGCGCGTGACCATGCCCTGGGTGAACAGCCGGGTCACGGGCTCGTCCAACTGGCAGAGGCCGAGGTCGCGCATCGCCTTGGTAAAGAAGCGGGTGTAGATCAGGTGGAGAATCGCGTGCTCGATGCCGCCGATGTACTGATCCACCGGCAGCCAGCGGGCAACGGCGGTGGGATCAAACGGACGCTGGTCGCCGTGCGGGCTGGTGTAGCGGTAGAAATACCAGGACGAGTCCACAAACGGGTCCATCGTATCGCTCTCGCGGCGCGCCGCGCCGCCACACTTGGGGCAGGTGGCGCGGCTGAAATCGGGGTCGGCGGCGAGCGGCGACTGGCCCTGGCCGGTCAGGCGGACGTTCTCCGGCAGCACCACCGGCAGTTGCTCGTCGGGCACCGGCACGAGGCCGCAGGCGTCGCAATAAAGAATGGGAATGGGCGTGCCCCAGAACCGCTGGCGGGAGATGCCCCAATCTTGCAAACGGTAGGCAACAGTTCCCTTCCCCCAGCCTTCGCGCTCGGCGCGAGCCACCATGGCGGCGATCGCCGGCGCCGGGTCGGCGTCGGGATCCACCACCGGGCGAATCGGAATTCCGTACTTGGTGCAGAACTCGAAATCGCGCTCGTCATGGGCCGGCACCGCCATCACCGCGCCGGTGCCGTAGCCGGCCAACACGTAGTTAGCCACCCAGATCGGAATACGCTCGTGGTTGGCGGGATTGGTGGCGTAACGCCCGGTGAAATGCCCGATCTTCTCGGCCGGGGCTTCAGACGGCGTTGGGGTGGCGCTTTTTTCCGGCGGCAGCAAGAGCGCGGTCGCCCCCAGAATGGTGTCAATGCGGGTCGTAAACACCCGGATCACGCCACCGTCTTCGGTGGCAAAATCCACCTCGGCGCCCTGACTGCGGCCGATCCAGTTGCGCTGCATGGTGCGCACGCGCTCCGGCCATTCGGGGAGGCGATCGAGGTCGCGCAGCAGCTCTTCGGCATAAGCCGTGATGCGCAGGTACCACTGCTCGAGTTCGCGCCGCTCGACCGGCGTGTCCTCGTGGCGCCAGCAGAAGCCGCCTTCGGCCTGCTCGTTGGCCAACACGGTGGCGCATTGCGGGCACCAGTTGACGACCCCTTTTTTACGGTAGGCCAGCCCGCGCTCGAAGAGGCGGAGGAAGATCCATTGATTCCAGCGGTAGTAGTCGGGCAGACAGGTGGTGACCTCGCGCGACCAGTCGTAGGAAAAACCAAAGCGCTGGAACTGGCTTTTCATGTGGGCGATGTTGGCCAGTGTCCACGTCCGCGGATGAGCCTGGTTCTTGATGGCCGCGTTCTCGGCCGGCAGGCCGAACGAATCCCAGCCCATGGGATGGAGCACATCATAGCCGCGCATCCAGAAAAAACGAGCCAGAGCGTCCCCTATGGCGTAGTTGCGCACGTGGCCAATGTGCAGCGCGCCGCTGGGATAGGGCAGCATCTCAAGCACGTAATACTCCGGCCGGCCGCTGGGAGCGGCGCCGGCGGTCAGCGGATTCGCCCGCGACCAACGCTCGGCGAGCGGCGGTTCGATGGCGCCGGGCGCATAGGCGGACTCGATTAGTTCGTCATTCATGAAACTTCTATTGTAACGGCTGGTGCCCAGACGTATCATCGGCGGGCCCGAGGCCGAGCGCGATCAGGGCGCGGGCGTCGGGAACGTACTTCGTCTGCCAGTGATGATCCGCCTGGTACCGTTTCATCGCCGCCGCGGCGAGCGCATCCCAACGTCCGCTGTTGCGGTCAAGATACCCAGCCTTGACCAAGGCGCCCTCAATCTCGCTGGCGCGGTCGTTGGAGATGCCCCCGACCGCGGCGCTTTTCTTGACGGTGGTAGGGTGCCTGGCCTGTTTGCTTGGCTTCACCGCCTTCGCAGGCGCATGCTGCAGCGGAAAGATAAGTGCGGCGAGCAGCAGAATGCTCACGGCTGGCTGCCGCCCAAAAGCCAGCGTCCATAGGTGCCGTCGCCGTTGGGCCGGCGGACGACCAGCGCGATGTCGCGCGCGCCGCTTGCCGCCCGCTCAATGTCGGCGCGGTCGTGAACGGCGAGGTGGTTAATCTCCACCAACGTATCGCCCCGCCGCACCCCCACCCGGTCGGCAAAGGAATCGGGCGCGACCGACTTCACCCGGTTTCCGTCGGTCAACTGCAAACCGAGGTCGGGCGTCTCGGTGCTCACCAGTTGCGGCGGCCGTTCGCCGTCCCGCGCGCCCCCGGCGATCTCCGGGTAAAGGCGGGAGCGGTCGGCAATTTTCAGCTTCACCAAGCCGGCGCGGCCGTTGCGTTGATAGCCGACGGAGGCGTAGGCGCCGACCGGCTCGAACTCGATTGCGTCCGCCAATTGATCGCCGCTGTCAATCGAAGCGCCATTGAGCGAGGTGATCACGTCGCCCGCTTCCAGGCCCGAAACAGCGGCCGGTCCATGCGCGGTGATCTCTGCAATCGGAACGCCGGTCGGAAGATGGTAGACCCGCCGCACCGCGGGATCCAGATCGGACTCAAAATACACGCCAATCGAACCGCGGGTGACGTGGCCCTGCGCCAGCAGTTGCGGGTAGATGTGCTGGACCAGCGCGCTCGGCAAGGCGAAGCCGACGCCCTGATAGCCCTCGGTGTCGGTGTAGATGGCGGTATTGATGCCCACCACCTCGCCGCTCAGGTTCAGCAGCGGGCCGCCACTGGTGCCGGTGTTAATGGCGGCGTCAGTTTGAATGTAATGTTCGTTTCCGGAGCTGTCATTCACGGAGGTGTCGGAGGGATCGTCGCTGCTCGTCTCGTCCAGATTGCGATTGAGCGCGCTGACGATGCCGGAGGTCACGGTGTCGTCAAGCCCAAATGGGCTGCCGATGGTGACCACGTTTTGGCCGACATGAAGCTGGTTGGAATCACCCAGCTTCGCCGCCGGCAACGTGCGGCCGGCGTTGATTTGGATGACCGCCAGATCGCTCTCCCGGTCCTCACCGGTGAGCTTGGCGAAATAGGTGCGGTCGTCGCCGCTGAGCGTGACCTCGATGCGCTGCGCCCGATGCACGACGTGGCGGTT
>JANWLQ010000169.1 GCA_025450725.1 Terriglobales bacterium | reverse complement strand
CGGTGGCGGCGATGCAAACCGATGTGCGGCTGCCGGAAGAGGTGCGGCACGACCTGGAGTTGATTCGACGCAACGTGGATTTGGAGGTGCGCCTGATTGACGATCTGTTGGACGTGAGCCGCGCGGTAAGCGGCAAGTTGCGGCTGACGCGCGAGAGGGCGGGGGTGCACAATCTGCTGCGCCTGGCTCTGGAAATTTGCGCGAGCGATGCGCATCTGAAAAAGATCACGATGCGACGGCTTTGGGGCGCGCGGGTGGACGAGATTAATGCCGACAGCGCGCGGGTACAACAGATTTTTTGGAATCTGCTGAAGAACAGCATCAAGTTCAGCCCGGAAGGCAGCGTCATTGAAGTCGAGACGGTCAACCCGACGCCCGGGATCATTGAAATCCGGGTGAGCGATCAAGGCAAGGGGATCGAGGCGGCGATGCTGCCGCGATTGTTTGAGGCCTTTGAGCAGGGCGGTAACGCCACCACGCAACGCTTTGGGGGGCTGGGTCTGGGGCTGGCGATCTGCAAGGCGCTGACGCAATTGCACAGCGGGACGATCACCGCCGCGAGCGCGGGCGCGGGGCAGGGTGCGAGCTTTACGGTGCGCCTACCGCTGGCACCGGCGCTGCCGGCGGCAGCGGCGGCGGCCGCGCCCATTGCGGGCGTGGCAGCGGTGATGGCCAAGTTGCGCATTCTTATCGTCGAAGATCACGGCGACAGCGCCGCCATGCTGGCGCGCATACTCAATCGCTCGGGCCACTCCGTCAAGACGGCGGGCACGGCGGCGGCAGCGATCGAGGCGTTGGGCGCGGCTCCGTTTGATTTAGTTTTGAGCGATGTTGGGCTGCCCGACGCGACCGGCTATGAGCTGATGCGCGAGATTCGTGAGCGCTTCGGGGTGAAAGGGATCGCCATGACCGGTTATGGCATGGAAGAAGACTTCGCCAAGAGCCGTGAGGCGGGCTTTCTCGCGCATGTGGTGAAGCCGATTAACCTTAATGAGCTTGTGCAAACGATTCAACACGTAGCGAGCGCAACGGAGACAATGCCGCACGCAACGCATTGACTGGCGCGGGGCTCGGGCGGCCAAAGGCCGCCCTCAGCCCGCTTAGCAAAAGGCGCGGCCCCCGCGATTGTGATGCCACATCACAAGCCTGGGGCTGACGTTCTGGCTGGGGAACTACCCGTGGTCGGGGCTGGAGTTCGCGGCTAAGAGCGCCCAGCCGCTGGGGCGATAGTTTTCGCCGCGGGAGACGCCATCCATCGTCTTCGTATCAGCTTGCGCGTAGGCGATTCGAAACAGGAATCGGAGGCCTTGGGAAGTTGCCTTGTTCACCGCTTGGGGCCACGCTTCTTAGGCGGCGGGCCGAGCTTAATGACGCCGGGGGGAGGATCGCTGGCGGGGAAGGATTCATCCAGCACTTCGTCGTAGTCGGCGTCGTTGGGGGTCGGGGATGGTTCGGGCGGCTTGGGGTGGGGTGCGCGCTCCATGGCTCTAGTTTAGACCGCGGCGGCGCGGGCCTGGGCGGCAATCGCGAGTTGCTGGCGGGGGGCGAAACCGCGCTTCAAGCGCAAGAAGGGGCGCTCGACCCAGTAGTAGCTGGCGGTCGCGCAGGCGAGCGTGGCAAGCCAATCGAAGGGGAATGGCACATGAACGATTCCCGAGTAATGGGCAAACAGTCCCTGCCAGAGATAGAGGGAATAGCTGAGCGTACCCACCCAGGCCAGCCAGCGCCAATTGAGCCAAGCGTAGCCAAAGCTGCGCTCGGTGGCGGCATCCATGGCAAGGGCGATGAGCAGGGCAAGGCCGACGAACTCGAAGACGCGCACTCCATCGAGGCCGCTGAATCGGACCGGCTTTTCCTCTTGCTGGGTACCAGTGTTCAAAGCAGGCATTATAGCAGGCACGCTATACTGGGCTCAGTGGCGGAAAAAGTAGCGGAAAACGGCGAACAGAAGCGGTTTTATCTTGAGACCTTCGGGTGCCAGATGAATGTGCACGACTCCGAGCGGGTGGCGGGCACGTTGGTGTCGCGGGGTTATACCGCGGTCGGAACGATGCAGGAAGCGGACCTGATTCTGTTCAACACGTGCAGTATTCGCGACAAGGCGGCGCAGAAGGTTTTTGACCGGCTGGCGAATTTCAAGGCGCTGCAAAAGCAGGGCAAGAAGTTTGGCGTGCTGGGATGCGTGGCGCAGCAGGAGGGCGAGGCGATCTTCAAGCGGGCGCCGCATGTGTCACTGGTGGTCGGGTCGGCGAGCTATGCGCGGCTGCCGGAGCTCATTGCGCAACTCGAGAACGGGGAGACGAAAGTCACCGGGCTGGAGGCGGCGACGGACGAGGCGTTTGAGACCGAATACACGCGGCGGGACCATCCGTTTCGAGCGTTCGTGACGATTATCGAAGGGTGCGACAAGCATTGCGCATACTGCGTCGTGCCGTTCACGCGGGGCAAGGAGCGGAGCCGGACGTCGGCGAGCGTGCTGACCGAGATTCGGCACCTGGTCGAGCTCGGCTATTCCGAAGTGCAGTTGCTGGGGCAGAATGTGAACTCGTACCGCGATCCTTCGCCGGCGGGACTGTCGTTCGCGGAGCTGCTAGCGGCGGCCGGCGCGGTGCCGGGAGTTGAGAGGGTGCGGTATACGACTTCGCATCCGCGCGACTTCACGCCGGAGATTGTGCGGGTGATGGGGGAGAACCCGGTGCTGTGCGACCACGTGCATTTGCCGGTGCAGTCGGGTTCGAACGATGTGCTGCGGCGCATGCTGCGCGGGTACACGCGCGAGCACTATCTCGGCATTGTGGATGGCATTCGGGCGTGCGCCCGGCCGCTGGCGCTGACGACCGACATCATCGTCGGCTTTCCGGGCGAGACCGACCGGGACTTTGAGGAGACTGCGGAGTTGATGCATGAGGTGCATTTCAATAGCGCTTTCATCTTTAAGTACTCGCCGCGGCCGAATACCGAGGCGGGCACATGGCCGGACGACATTTCCGAAGAGGTCAAGGCGCAACGCTTCGCGATTTTGCAGGAGCGGCAGCAGGCGATGCAGGCCGAGGACAATCAGGCCCACGTCGGGGCTACGATGAAGGTGATGGTGGAGGCTTTTCATCCCAAGCTGGCGCAGTGGGCAGGGCGGAGCAGTTCGAACCGCGTGGTGAACTTTACCCCCATGCCGGCGCTTGATGTGTTGGGGCAGCCGGGGGCGCTGCGTCCGGGCGGGTATGCGCAGGTTCGTATTACCAAGGCCGGACCCAATAGTTTTGTCGGCCAACAGGTAAACTAGGAGGCACCCAGAATGGAAGTTGAAATGAAAATCCGCGGGCTGATGATGGATGCCTCGACCAACACGCCGATCGTCATTCTCAAGGACGTGGAGGGAAACGTCGTGCTGCCGATCTGGGTTGGCATTTACGAGGCCAACGCGATTGCGCTCGAAATCGAAAAGGTCGCCACGCCCCGGCCAATGACGCATGATTTGATCAAGTATTGCCTGCTCGGCTTCAAGGCCGAGTTGAAGAAGGTCGTGGTCAACGAATTGCGAGACGACACGTTCTATGCGGTACTGTGGCTGGACCACAACGGCGAGACCATGACCATGGACGCGCGTCCCAGCGATGCACTAGCGCTGGCGCTGCGGATGGACTGCCCGATCTACGTGGACGACGAGGTGCTGAAGTCGTCGCGGGTGGCGACGGCCGCGGCCGATCCGGGATCGAGCGAGGAACTGCGGCGATGGCTCGAAAACCTGGGCGAAGAGGACACCGGCCAATACAAGATGTAGGGCTAGGCGCGGCGGGCGCGCGGCCAGCGGGCGGTGATGGTGCTGGAGATGCCGCCGCGGGGGGTGAAGCGTCCCTCGACCAGGGCCCACTTAGGCTTGGTGGCGGCGACGATGTCGTCGAGAATGCGGTTCACGGCGTTCTCGTAAAAGATCCCGAGATTGCGGTAGGCGAGCAGGTACTCTTTGAGCGACTTCAGCTCGACACACTGGCGCAGCGGCATGTAGGTGATGGTCAGCGCGGCGAAATCGGGCAGGCCGGTCTTCGGGCAGACCGAGGTGTACTCGGGCACGGCAATGGCGATTTCGTAGCCGGCATACTGGTTGGGCCAGGTCTCGAGCTCGGGCAAGGGCGCATCAATGCCCGCCGCTGCCTGTAGGTCGGTATACCGTCGGGGTTTTCTTGGCATTGGGAAAGGATACCAGTTTCATTCCCTGCGCCTTAAACCACTCGTTGTGCAGCTCGGCGCCGAGCAGCAGCGCGAGAGCGAACACGTAGAACCAGAGCATTAACCCGATTACAGCGCCGAGCGAACCGTAGACCACAGCGTATTGGCTGAAGTGATTGATGTAGACGGCGAGCAGCGCCGAGGCGATGATCCAAAGCACGAGCGCACAGATGACGGCCGGATACACGCCGCGGCCGTCGCGGTGGACATTGGGCGCATAGTGGTAGAGAAGACGCACCGCCATGACCATGAAAACCAGCACCAGCCCCCAACGGATGAACGGCCAGGACACTTGCAAAGCATAACCAGCATGGATGGGACCGGCCACGATGGTTAACATTTTCTGCCCCAGTACGAGCAGCAACAGAGCGAGGGCAATGAAGATGCCGGCGCTCAGTGTGAGGCCAAAGGCGATTAGCATGCGGCGCCAGTAGGGACGGGTCTCGGGCACTTCGTAGGCCGCGTTTAAGGCGGCCATGAGGCCGGCGAAGCCTTGCGAGGATGAGTAGATGAGCAGGATTACACCGACGCTGATGAGCCCCGGCACATGGTTGAGCAGCAGCTTGTGCAGCTCGCGCGAAACCAGAGTGGCGGCATCGTAGGGCAGATTGCCGCTCAATGCCGCGACCAGGTTGTTGGTAAGAGATTGAAAACTTAAGGTGCCGAGCAGCGCGGCGACGAGCAGGATGGTCGGGAAGAGGGCGAACATGAAGTAGAACGCGAGCGCCGCCGCCCAGTCGAGCATATCGTCGTTGACCGACGCCTTGACCGTCGCGCGCAGCAGGCGCATCCAAGCCATGTTTTCTTGGATGCTTGACAAGCCCTGGGGGCGGTGGCATAGTCTGTCTATGTCACGCGATGAAATCCCGCCCGGAACGCTGCACCTGTTGATTCTGAAGACCCTGGCCCGCGCCGAACCTGGGGCGCTGCACGGGTTTGAGATCGCGGAAGCGATACTGCGCGTTTCGGAGGTACTGCAGGTGGAGGAGGGGTCGCTCTATCCAGCGCTGCAGCGGATGCTGATCAAGGGGTGGATACAGGGCCAGTGGGGCGTGACGGCCGACAACAGGCGGGCGCGGTACTACCGGCTCACGGCGACGGGACGGAAGCAGTTGGAGGCGGAGCTGGTGCGGTATGCGCGGGTGCAATCGGCGATTGGGAAGGTGATCCATGCTCAGTGAATTATTGCGCCGGGTGAAGATGCTGGCGGGGCGAGGGCGTTTTGCGCGCGAGCTGCGAGAGGAGATCGAGTTTCACGCGTCGCTACGGGGCGACGGGCGGAGGTTCGGCAATGAGCTGAAGCTGCGGGAACAGAGCCAGGACGCGTGGGGGTGGCGCTGGATTTCGGACCTTGGCCAGGACGTGCGGCATGGATTGCGGCTGCTGGGGCGCACGCCCACGCTCACCTGCGTGGCGCTGCTCTCGCTGACGCTGGGGATCGGCGCCAATACGGCTCTGTTTTCGCTGGCGGACGCGCTGTTGCTGCGCCCGCTGCCAGTGGCGGCGCCGGAGCAGTTGGCGCAGGTGGCGATTCAAGCGCCGAGCGGGCGGGAGCGCACGTCGCTCTCCAATGCGTTGTGGGAGCAGGTGCGGGATCACGCCGACGTGTTTTCGTCGGCGTTGGCCTGGTCGTACACACAATTTGACTTGAGCCGGGGCGGAGTGGAAGAGCGGATTCCGGCGTTGTGGGCGAGCGGCGGATATTTTTCGACACTGGGAGTTCGCCCGGAGATTGGCCGCCTGCTGAATCAGCAAGACGACTATCCGGGCTGCCCGGGCGTGTTGGTGATCAGCGACGGCTACTGGCACAGCCATTACGGGGCGTCGCCGCAAGCGCTGGGGCAATCGCTGG
>JANWLQ010000168.1 GCA_025450725.1 Terriglobales bacterium | reverse complement strand
CCGCTACTTGAGCAAGGACGCCACCACGGCGAAGGAGGCGGACACGATCTCGCTGGTGCCTTCGATCGCAGGCGGCTCGACGGCGACGGCGCCGCCCGACACAGCCGAGCTCACTAAAGACGAAATCCTGCGCTACAGCCGGCACCTGATCATCCCCGAGGTGGGCCTGGCGGGGCAGCGTAAGCTCAAGAACGCGCGCGTTCTGACCATTGGCGCGGGCGGACTCGGCGCGCCCGTCGGCCTCTATCTTGCTGCCGCCGGAGTGGGCACGATCGGCATTGTTGACTTCGACGTAGTGGACTTCACCAACCTGCAACGGCAGGTCATCCATGGCACTGCCGATGTCGGGCGACCTAAACTCGACTCCGCCCGCGAGAGCTTGGCCGCCATCAATCCCGGTGTCGAAGTGATCGGCTATAACACGCGGCTGGACAGCCAGAACGCGCTCGAAATCTTCCGCGGCTACGACCTCGTAGTGGACGGCACCGACAATTTTCCCACGCGGTATCTGGTGAATGACGCCTGTGTGCTCAGCCATATTCCCAACGTGTACGCCAGCATATTCCGTTTCGAGGGGCAGGCTTCGGTGCTCGCCCTGCCCGATGGACCCTGCTATCGCTGCTGGTATCCCGAGCCACCGCCTCCAGGGCTGGTGCCGAGCTGTGCCGAGGGCGGTGTTCTCGGCGTTTTGCCCGGCTTGATGGGGATTATTCAAGCTACGGAAGCGATCAAATTAATCACCGGCATCGGCGAACCGCTCAAGAACCGGGTGCTGTTGTTCGACGCCTTGCACATGCGTTTTCGCGAGCTCAAGCTGCGCCGCAATCCGGAGTGCCCGGTGTGTGGCACCCATCCGACCATCCATAAGCTGATTGATTACCAGCAATTTTGCGGCATCCCGGCGATCACCCCAGCGACGTCGGCCGAGGGCATTCCTGAAGTCACTCCCTCTCAATTGCAGAGTGAAATCGCAGCCGGGGGCCGGCCCTTTGTCCTGGATGTGCGGGAGCCACACGAGTGGGAAATCGGGCACATCGCGGGTGCCACATTGATTCCTTTGGGGGAGCTGGAGAAACGCCTAGGCGAACTCGATCGCAACGCCGCCATTGTGGCCCAGTGCAAGTCTGGCGGACGCTCATCGCGCGCCGTCAAACTATTGCAACAACATGGCTTTACGCAGGTGCGGAACCTAAAAGGTGGAATCCTGGCCTGGTCCGACCAAGTGGACTCTTCCATCCCGAAATATTGAGCAGGGTGCTCGCTGGCGGCATCCAATAAAGACAAGGATTGCCTGGATGACGCCTGAGCGGCTACATGATTTGGAAGTTTCCGAGGTACGTTTCCGACGGCTGTTTGAAGCCGCTTGCGACGGCATCATCATTCTCGGAGCGGATGGCTATCGTATCCAGGAAATCAATCCCTTTCTCGAAGAAATGCTCGGCGTGAGGCGGGAGCAGGTGGTGGGCAAGACGTTGCACGAGGCTGGCCTCATCGCTGACGCACGCGAAGAACAGCGCTTGACGAGTGCCATGGCGGAGTGCGGCTTTCTGCGCGCCGACGACATGCCGCTGGTGGACCGCGGCGGTAAACAGCATGCGGTTGAGCTAATTGCCAACGTGTACGACGAAGACGGGAGCCAAGTGGTGCAAATGAATGTCCGTGATATCAAAGACCGCTTGACCGCCGAGCATATGCGGGAAGAGCTTCTGGCCAGCGAGCAGCAATCACGGCGGGAGGCGGAAGCGGCCAGCCTTTCCAAGGACGCGTTTCTCGCCAACCTGAGCCACGAAATCCGCACTCCTCTGAACGCAATCAGCGGTTGGGCCAGCCTGCTGAGCGAAGCGGGGCGCACGACCGACGACATTCGCGAAGGCATGGCGGTGATCGTCCGCAATGCCGCCGCGCTCGCCGGCTTGGTGGACGACATGATGGATGTCTCCGCCATCGTGAGCGGCAAGATGAATTTGCACTTCGAGTATGGCGAACTTGCCTCCGCCGTGCGCGCCGCCGTCGAAGCCGTGCGTCCGGAAGCCGAAGCCAAATCGCTCCAGTTGAAGGTGCGCGCCGAAGGGCCGCTGCGCACCGAATTCGATCCCAAACGCATGGCCCAGGTGCTGGGCAACATCCTGACCAATGCGGTCAAATTCACCCCCCCCGAGGGAGTCATTAACGTTTCGTTGCGCCGGCTTAACGGCGTCGCGGAAATTACGGTGCAAGATACGGGCGAAGGCATCGCGCCCGATTTCCTGCCGTACGTGTTTGATCGCTACCGCCGCGCTGACGAATCGCCGCGCCGGCACACCCCCGGCATCGGTTTGGGCCTGTCCATTGTCAAGTCGTTGACCGAACTGCACGGTGGCCGTGTGACAGTCGAGAGTTCCGGGTTGGGCAAGGGCGCCGCGTTCACGATCACCGTGCCGCTGCGCGCGGCGGCGTTGCATGAGACGCCATTTTTTTCGAGCTCCGCGAAGCTCAGCCTGCGCGGCATTCATGTGCTGGCGGTGGATGACGATCCCGATGCCCGCCGGCTGGTGACGAAGGTGCTGGCCGACGCCGGGGCCGAAGTCACCGTGGCCGGCAACATCAATGACGCGCTCGAGGTCTTGAACAAGTTCGCCTCCACCGACGATCCCATGGTGCTGGTCAGCGACATCGCCATGCCCGGTGGCGACGGATTCGACCTGATTATCAAAGTCCGCAGCCAGGGCTTCGACTCCCGCCAGTTCCCGGCCGTGGCATTGACCGCCTTCGCCGGCAAGGGATGGGCCCGCAGCGCGCTGCTCGGCGGATTTCAGGTCTACGTCTCGAAGCCGATTGACCCTGACGAATTAATCGCCACCGTCGCCAGCCTGGTCGGTCGCACCGGCCCACAAGCCTCCACCCGCCCGGCGGCCTAGCGCGGCCTAGCGCGCGGCGGCGAGTAGACGCCTGCCGGCTCGTGTAAAACTACAGCATGCGTCTGCTGATTGCGATGAATCAGCCCGTCAAAGCCACGATCTGGCGCTGGCCGGCCTCGTCCACCCTGCGGCTGCGGGAGCGGTTTCCCGGGCTCGAAGTTGTTGACGACGCCGAATTGCCCGGCGCCTTCGCTGAAGCCGACGCTATCGTCGCCTGGCAACTGCCGACGGACTGGCGGCGGCGCGCGCCGCGTCTGCGCTGGGTGCACTGCCCCTCGGCCGCGGTGCATCAGCTCCTCACTCCGGAATTAGTGTCGAGCGACGTGGTTGTGACCAACGGCGCCTCGGTGCACGCGACCACGGTGGCCGAGCACACGCTGGCGCTGATGTTGGCCTTGGCGCGTGACCTGCCGCGCGCGGTGGAAGACCAGCGGAAGCGGCGCTGGCAGCCCTCGACATTTTTGCCGCAACTCTCGACTCTGGCCGGAGCGCAGGTGTTGATTGTGGGCATGGGCAACATCGGCCGCGCTCTCGCACCCATGCTGGGTGGACTGGGTATGCAGGTGGAGGGCCTACGCCGGTCTGAGGCCGACCAGCTTGAAGTTCGCCTTCCCCATGCCGACTACGTAATTCTCGCGCTGCCGGTCACCCCCGGCACCCAAACCCGCTTCGCCGCCCCGCAGTTCGCTGCCATGCGCCCCGGCGCACGGCTCGTCAACATCGGCCGCGGCCAGTCACTCGATGAAACGGCCCTTCTGGCCGCGCTCGACGGTGGCCGCCTCGCCGGGGCCGCCCTCGATGTCTTCACTACCGAACCGCTGCCCGACGACTCGCCGCTCTGGCGCCACCCGCGCCTGTTGCTCACGCCCCACATCGCCGCGGCCAGCCCCCACACCTGGATCCGCCAAGCCGACCTGGTCGCCCATCACCTCCGCCAGTTTCTGGCCGGCGCCCCCCTCGCCCCGCAAATTGACAAGGTGCGTGGATACTAGACGCTCACTTTCACTTAGAATCAACCATGGACCTGACGACCATACAGTCTCTCGAAGCGCAGTACCTTTTTCCCACCTACGCCCGCGTGCCCCTGCTTCTGGAGCGTGGCAAAGGTCCGTACGTGTTCGCCTCCGATGGCAAGCGTTATCTTGATTTCATCACGGGCATTGGGGTGAACGCGCTGGGCCACGCCCATCCGCGCATCCTGAAAGTCATTCGTGACCAGAGCAAGAAGATCATTCACACTTCCAACGTCTATTACAACGAGTTCCAGGGTGTGTTGGCGCAGCGGTTGACCGCGCTTGCCGGCATGGAGCGCGCCTTCTTCACCGTCAGCGGCGCCGAAGCCGCCGAGGGCGCGCTCAAGGTCGCCCGCAGCCTGGCGCAGAAAATCTCGCCTGAAAAAATCGAACTGGTCGCGCTCCATAACGCGTTCCACGGCCGCACCATGGGCGCGCTCTCGGTAACCGGCCAAACGAAGTACCGGGCGCCGTTCGGTCCCTTGCTCCCCGGCGTTCGTTTCGTGCCGGCCAACGATCAAGCCGCGCTGGCGGCGGCGGTCAACGCCAATACCTGCGCCATCATTCTCGAGCCGGTGCAAGGCGAGGGCGGCATTTTCGAACTCACCCCCGATTATCTCGCCACCGCCGCCCGCCTCGCCCGCGAAGCGCAGGCGACTTTGATTATTGATGAAATTCAGTGCGGACTCGGACGCACCGGCAAGCCCTTCGCTTTTCAGTGGACCGACCTCGTTCCCGATATTGTCATCACCGCCAAGCCCATTGCCTCGGGTTATCCGCTGGGCGTGATCATGGCGCGCGGAACCGCCGCCACCGCTCTCACCAGCGGCACCCACGGCACCACGTTTGGCGGCGGCCCGCTCGCCTGCCGCATCGCGCTCGAAGTCCTCGATATTCTCGAAAGCCCCGGCATGTACGAACGCATTCTTGAAACCGGCGCGCTGCTCAAGGCCGGGATGACGAAGCTCGCCCGCCGGCACAAATTCGTGAAGGAAGTCCGGGGCAAGGGCTTGATGCTCGGCATGGAACTCGATCGCCCCGCCGCGCCCGTGTTCAACCGCATGGTCGAACTCGGCCTGCTCGCCAACGTCACCCACGACACCATCATTCGCATGTTGCCGCCTTACATCATCGAGCCCAAGCACGCCAAGAAAGCGCTCGGCATTCTGGGCAAGGCCCTCACCGCCATCTAGTTCCCAT
Organism: Terriglobales bacterium; assembly: GCA_025450725.1. Taxonomy (GTDB): domain Bacteria; phylum Acidobacteriota; class Terriglobia; order Terriglobales; family SCQP01; genus SCQP01. Next base: position 5,192 of record JANWLQ010000168.1, on the reverse strand, counting down.
GCACGCGCTCGACGCGGGCGGAGAGGCCGCAGAGGATTTCGTAGGGGATAGTCGCCGCCCAATCGGCCAGGCGAGTGGCCGGCATTGCGGGGCCAAGCAAGACCACGTCCGCGCCTAAAGGGATCTCGCCGGCGGCGGTTACATCCACTGTGGTCAGGTCCATGCTGATGTTGCCGACCACCGGGCATTCAACGCCGCGAATCAACACGCGCGCTCCGTCGCCATTCGCCGACCATAAATCGCGGCGGTAGCCATCGGCGTAGCCGACGGCGATCGTCGCCACGTTGGTGGTGCGCGTTGTCCGGTACGCCGCGCCGTAGCCGACGCCATGGCCCGCCGGCAACTGCTTCAGTGAGATGACCCGCGTCTTCCAACTGAGCGCCGGAGCCAGGTGTTCGCTATGCGCCGGGTCGGCGCTGTAGCCGTACAGCGCCAGTCCGACCCGCGCCAGCGCGCCGCCCCACTCCGGATGCGCCAGCGCCGCTTCGCTATTGAGCAGGTGCCAGGCTTCGGGCTCGAACTGTTGCGCCCAGCCGCGCGCCTCGCCCAGCGCCGCGAGTTGACGGTCTCCAGTTTCGGCCAAATGTGAAAACACCGCTTCCACGCGCAATTCGGGCGTTCGCGCCAGTGCCGTCTCCATCGCGCCGTATTGGTCGGGGCGAATGCCCAGCCGCCCCATGCCGGTGTCGAGCTTGAGATGAATATTGAATTGGCGACGGGATTGGCCAGGCCGCGTCGCCGCGCGCAGCCAGTCGATTTGCTGAGCGTCCCACACCGCCGGCGTGAGTTGATCGGCGACGATCGAGGCGGCTTGTTCGGCGGTGAATCCGGCCAGTACCAGAATGCGGCCGCCCATTCCGGCGCGCCGCAATCGCGCGCCTTCTTCGACCGAGGTCACCGCCAACCATTTCACGCCGGCCTCGGCGAAGATGCTGGCGCAGGCCACCGCTCCGTGTCCGTAGGCGTCGGCTTTGACCACCGCGCAGACTTCGGTCCCCGGCGCGAGGCGCTGGCGGACGTACGCCAAATTGGCTAACAGCGCCGCGCGCGAGATCTCAACCCAGTTGCGCGCCACTCTCTATGCGCCGCTGTCTTTTTGCAAGCTGCAGGCGAAACTGGAGCCCTGGGCCGCCCAACTGCCTTCGATGGCATCGCCGGCGGCATTGAGCTTGCCGTCAAACGAAGACGGAATCGAGGGCACGTCAACGTGCAGCGCGCCTTCCTTGTAGGTGACGCTGGCATCGAGCGGTGCTCCGCCGCCCATCACGTCGTCCAGGCTCGCTGTCAGCGCTCCCGCATCGCCTTTGGCGATGTGCAAGCCCACTGCAATCGGCGTGCCCTGAAAATCCAATTGGCAGCGCCAGGTTCCGACGATGTCCACCGCCGGGGCCGCCGGCTTGGCCGGCGCGACCGCCTGCTGCCATCCCAACAAAAACACCGCGGCCAATAAATATTTGCCCATACCCCCACCTCCCGCTTCAATGTAACATGAGGGAATGTACGAGGATTTTTCAGCCACCGACCCGCTCACCCAGCAGTCGTTTCATTGCGAGTATCAGTGCCTGGTCGTGGGCATCGCCACCCGGCACAGCGATACGGTGGATATCAAATTCATGGTCAATGGCCAAAGCGTCTGGCTCGGCCTTCCGCATCCGGCCTGGGTCGAGTTCAAGCGCATCACTGGCCTGCCGCTGAGTGACCGCATGGCGGTGGATCTGGCCGGCTTTTACCTCAAGCGCGCCATCGAGAGCGGGCTCGGCGCCGACCGCAACCACTGGAACGACATCACCGTGAAGGATGTTCTCGGCCTCGCACACTCGCTCAACTGGGTACCCCAGACCGCCCTCACCCAGTGATGCCAAACTTCATCCCAAGCGACGCGCAGGTCCGGCTTGGGGCCGCAACCGATGAATGCGCCCCCGAGCCCAGCGTTGCGCGCAAGCGGGACGCGCGGTGAAACCGCGCCGGGGCCCGCGGCAATTAATGAATGTTTAAAAAAATACTCATCGCCAATCGGGGCGAGATAGGGGTGCGCCTGGTGCGTGCCTGCCGCGACATGGGCATTGCCAGCGTGGCGGTTTACTCGGACGTGGACCGTTGCGCGTTGCATGTGCTGTTGGCGGATGAAGCCTACCGGCTTGGCCCCGCGCCGGCCGCCGAAAGCTATCTTTCGTTCGACCGGGTGCTGGCCGCCGCTCGCGCTTCTGGCGCCGAAGCCATTCATCCCGGCTACGGCTTTCTCGCCGAAAACGCCGATTTCGCCCGCGCCTGCGCCGACGCCGGCATCGTCTTTATCGGACCCTCGCCCGCCAGCATGGACGCGCTGGGTAGCAAGACCGCCGCCCGCAAACTCGCCCAGCAGCACAAAATTCCGATCCTGCAAGGCACCATCGATGCCGTGGCCACCCTCACCGAGGCGGAATCGGTGGCGGCCAAGATTGGCTACCCGGTGATGCTCAAAGCCGCTGCCGGCGGCGGCGGCAAGGGCATGCGCTTGGTCACGTCGGCGGCCGAAATGCCCTCGGCGTTTGCCTTGGCCGCCACCGAAGCCGCCAGCGCTTTCGGCAACGCGGCGGTTTTCCTGGAACGGGCCGTGCTTCAACCCCGGCACATCGAGGTGCAGATCCTGGGCGATCAGCACGGGCACCTGGTGTCACTCGGCGAACGCGAATGCTCGGTGCAACGCCGGCACCAAAAAATCATTGAGGAGTCTCCCGCCCCGCGCCTTCGGCCCGCCACGCGCGCCGCGCTGGCGACAGCCGCGCTGGCGGCCGCGCGCGCCGCCGACTATTACAGCGCCGGGACGGTCGAATTTTTGGTGGATGCGGAAGAGAACTTTTATTTTCTTGAGGTCAACACCCGGCTGCAGGTCGAGCACCCCGTGACCGAGTTGGTGACCTCGCTCGATTTGGTCGCCGAGCAGATCCGCATCGCCGCCGGCGCGCCGCTCAGCTTCACCCAGGACCAGGTCACGATGCGCGGGCACGCCATCGAATGCCGCGTGTACGCCGAGGATCCGGCGCAGAACTTCATGCCGTCGCCGGGGTTAATTCGCAGGCTGCGCGTTCCCTCGGGGCCCGGCATTCGCGAGGATAGCGGCGTCTATCAAGGTTGGAACGTGCCTCTCGATTATGACCCGTTGCTGTCGAAGCTCATTGCCTGGGGCGCCGACCGCGACCAGGCGGTCGCCCGCATGCGGCGGGCGCTGCAGGAGTACGAACTGGCGGGCGTGGGTCACAACCTGGGATTCTTTCGCCGCGTCTTTTCCGACCCGGATTTCATCGCTGGCCGCACCGATACCGGGTATGTAAGCCGGCTACAGGCAGCGCCCGAGCCCGCCGCCGACCCCGAGCTCGAGCGTTTGGCCGCGGTCGCGGCCGCACTGTCGGCAGCCCGCGCCAACGCGGCGCCGCTCGCGGACCCGGCGGCCGACGGCACGGCTTCTTCCAACTGGCAGCGCGCCGCGCGCCAAGCCGGGTTGCGGGGAATGCGGCCATGAAATACGAAGTCCATGTGGGCGGCAAGGCGGTGAACGTAGATACCGACGATCTCAACGGCTGCGACGTTGCCTGGCCTGACGCGGACACCGTTTCCATCCTCATCGCCGGGCGTTCGCACACCTTCGGCATTGCGGGGGGCGCGGTCATGGTGGCCGGTCGCGAATTCGCGGTGGCAGTGCAAGATCCGCGCCGCCTGCTCACCCAGAATCGCCGCGAGCAAGCCGGACGCGCCCGGATCAAGGCCCCCATGGCGGGCAAGGTGGTGAAGCTGCTCGCCGCTGTCGGCGACCAGGTCGAATCTGGCCAGCCGATCCTGGTGCTCGAGGCGATGAAAATGCAGAACGAGGTGCGTGCGCCTAAATCGGGAACCTTGGTCTCGCTGCACCCGGACTCAGGCTCGACCGTCGCCACGGGTGAGTTGCTCGCTGAAATAGACTAGACTGTCCCGGTCATGCTGAAAACTTTCCAAGCGCCGCTCACGCTGGCCGTGAGCTTACTTTGCCTCGCGGTGTCACTTGTCGCCCAGGGCCGCGGTGGAACCGCTGCGCCGCCCGACCCGGCCGCCATCGCACGCCAGCAACAGGCCAGTCAGCTAGCGGCATTCCAGGAGGTTCAGAAAACCGCCGACGATGTGCTCTGGCGACTCGAACTCTCCGACATTGCCGAGGTGGACAAAGTCTGGATTCCCAGCGATGCGCCCATCCGCATGGCGAACCCCACCGCCCAGGGCGCCGGCAATCCGCTGCTTTTCCACGCCTACACATTCATTCCCAAGAAGCTGGCGCCGGAGCAGAAGGCGCCGCTGCTGGTCTACGTCCACGAAGGCATTCACAGCAGCATGGATACCAGCCAGGCCCACATCGTGCGCGAGCTGGTCGGGTTGGGGTATGTCATTGTGGCGCCCGAGTACCGCGGTTCGACCGGCTATGGTGCGGGATTCGAAAATCAGATTGACTACGGCGGGGCCGAAGTGGTTGACGTTCATTCCGCCCGCGACTGGGCGGTGGCCAACCTCGCCCACGTTGATCCGGCGCGGGTGGGCATTATTGGCTGGAGCCACGGCGGCTACCAAACCCTGCTCAATATTTTTAAATACCCCAAAGACTACGCCGTGGCCTATGCCGGCGTGCCGGTCAGCGACCTGGTCATGCGCATGGGGTACAAATCGCAAGGATACCGCGATATTTATTCAGGATTTCTGGGCAAGTCAGCCGATCAGGACCCTATGGAGTACCGACGCCGTTCGCCCTATTTTCACGCCGCCGAGCTGCAGACCCCGCTTCTCATCCATACCAATACCAACGATGAGGATGTGAACGTGATGGAAGTCGAACACCTGATTGACGCGCTCAAGGCGGCCGGCAAGCAGTCGCTGTTTCAGTACAAGATCTACCAAAACGCGCCCGGCGGCCACTACTTCAACCGAATTGACACCGCCTTCGCCCGGGCATCGCGCGCCGAGGCCTACAAGTTCCTCGACGGCTACCTGCATCCCGGCCACTAAGCGCGGCAGCGCCTCCCGCCGCCTGCTAAACTATTGTTTCCCATGAAAATTGGCGTGGTGGTTTTTCCGGGCAGCAATTGCGATCACGATGCCCTGCATATCGCCCAATTGGCGGCCGGCGAGCCGGCGGTGCCGCTGTGGCACGAGAACGCCTCGCTCGAAGGCTGCCAGGCGCTGATCATCCCTGG
>JANWLQ010000167.1 GCA_025450725.1 Terriglobales bacterium | reverse complement strand
TGCGGCGGCGCGGCGAGGACGCGATGGCCGCGGCGACGATGGCCATGAGCACCATCGTGGGGGAGAAGCGCCAGGCGGCGGGACCGGGTGTGGTCATGGCGCGGAGGACGAACAAAGCCACACTCCAGACGAAACACAGCGCGCCCAGGGCCCGGCCTGCGCGTTTGCGGCCCAAACTCAACGCCCCTAATCCGGCGCCCGCTAGCAGCAGCGCTGTGGAGGTGCCGCGCGACAGCCATCCCCAGGGGTTCAGTGATGGCCCGGGGGCGCGCAAAACCAGCGCGATGAGAGCGTAGACCACGGCCACGGCAGCGACGGCCAGGCTGAAGCGCCGCATATGGGCTTCGGCGCGGCCTGGAAGGCGCAAGGGCCGATTGATGGTCAGTTGGCTCATGAGGAAGGCGCGACGGCGGCGGCGCGGTGATCCAACAGCGAACGAACGCGGGCGAGCAGCACCTCGGGTGCAAAGGGCTTTTGCAAATAGGCCATGCCGTCTTTGCGTTCCGGCAGCAGGCCTTGGTGGATAACCAAATTCTCGGTGTAGCCGGACATGAATAGCACCCGTGCCCGGGGATGCACTTCCCAGAGCCATTCGGCAACCTCGGGTCCGGTCAATCGGGGCATGATCACGTCCGTCACCAACAAGTCGAGGCGCTCACCCGAGGGCGGCGCCATCTCCAGTGCCTCGGCACCGTCGGTCGCGGTAATAATGCGGTATCCGGCTTCACCAAGCACGGTGCACACAAACTCGCGCACGTCGCTCTCGTCCTCGGCGACGAGAATTGTTTCGCTGCCGCCCCGCGACTCGAAGACCTCGGTCGCGAGCACCGGCGCGAGCGGTTCATCCACTTGGGGGAAATACAACTTGAAGGCGGTGCCGTGGCCCAGTTCGGTGTAAATCTCAGTCCAGCCACCGCTGTTCAAGACAATTCCGTAGACGGTAGCGAGTCCGAGGCCGGTGCCCTGGCCGCGTCCTTTGGTGGTGAAAAATGGTTCGAACGCATGCATGCGGGTTTCGGCGCTCATGCCACAGCCGGTGTCACTGACCATGAGGCGCACGTAGCGGCCGGGGCGAGCCTGGATATGACGCCGGCAATAGTGGGCATCAATCGCCACATTGTCCAGTTCGATGAGCATTTGGCCGCCCTCGGGCATGGCATCCCGCGCGTTCAAGGCCAGATTCATCACCACCTGGCCGATCTGGCCGTTATCGGCGCGAACGTGGGCCAAGTCGGGCGCGAAGCGGTGGCGAACGCGAATGTTTTCGCCCATGGCGCTGGCCAACATTTCGTCGGTGTCTTGTACTGCCTTGGCCAAGTCGAGCACGGTCGGCTCGACCGGCTGCTGGCGGCTGAAGGACATTAATTGGTGGGTCAGACCCTCGGCGCGCTGCCCGGCCTGACGGATGCGTTGCACGCCGGGCCGGGCGGGGTCGTTATCGCTTAGTTTCGCCAGCAACATTTCGCTGTAGCCGTTGATGACAGTCAGCAGATTGTTGAAGTCATGGGCGATGCCGCCCGCCAGCCGGCCGATTCCTTCGAGCTTGGAAATCTGGCCGTACCGGCGCTCGGTTTCCTTGGACTCGGTCATGTCAATGATGGTGCTCTCGTTCAGATCGGGGGCGCCATTACGACCCGGCAACAGAACGCTGTTGGCCATGACCCAAATACTCTCGCCGGTGTAGCGTCGCAACTGCAACTGGCGGTTGGCATCGGCACCGGTGAGGCGGAGTTGATCGAGCAGCGCCTGGCGGTGGGAAGAGTCCACGAACAAGTCGGCGGAGCGCACCGCCAGGGCTTCGGCCATGGACGGGAATCCCAGCATTTTTACGAAGGCGGGGTTGATGGCCACTGCCTTGCCATCCAGAGTCGAACAGTGAACGCCGGCGATATTCGCCTCGAACAGCGAACGGAGCCGGTACTCGGACGCGGCGAGCGCCGAAGCCATGGCCTCGCGATCGAGAAACTGGGCCACCTGGTCCGCCAAGCTGGTCAGCACCGGCAATGAATCAACGTCGGGGGCGGCATCCAGGCGGGCGAGGAATTGCAGCATGCCGATGATTTCGCCGCGGATAACGATGGGACAGCAGACCCCCGCGCCCAGGCCGGCCGCGCGCGCCACGTCGCTGGCCAGGAAGTCTGGTTCGCGCGCCATGTCCTCCAACCACAGCGGCGCACCCAGGGACCAGGCCCGGCCAATGACGCCGACGCCGGGCGTAACCCTGAGTTCCTGCGCGTGCTGGGTTAGATTCGCGTATAGGCTAGGAACGCGCAGCCAAGTGGCAACCACGCGCATCATATCCAGGTCGCCCTCGGGAACGAGGCGCCAACAGACGCAGTAGTCCCAGTTCAATTCCCGGCCCATGACGGCCAGCGCGCGCGCCATAATATTCTCGGCCGAACCGGCCTCGACCAGTATCTTGGCAACACCGTACTCGGTGCGTAGGCGGTGCGTCTGCGGTGTCAACTCGAGTTGGGAGTCGGGTTCACTCATAGATGGTTCCCGCCCGGTGGAACCCAATCGAGGAAACGAAAGTATGGGACATTGATGACACAGACGTGAGCATAAGTCAAGATTAACTAGTGCCCCAGTGGCTATGAAAGCAATAGCAGACATAGCCGCGGTGGGCATGGGTCCGCCGCGCCGGCTCCGGCCTTAAGATAGGGTTGATGAATGCCGATGAATTCCGCCGCCATGGCCACGCGCTGAGTGACTGGATCGCCGACTACCAAGCCACGCTCGAGACCCGACCGGTACTGGCACAGGTGGCGCCGGGGACGATCCGCGCGGCTTTACCGCGCTCGGCGCCGCGCGAGGGGGAAAGCTTCGAGGCCATGATGGCCGATGTCGAGCGCATTATCTTGCCGGGCATCACGCATTGGCAATCGCCCAACTTTTTTGCCTTTTTCCCGGCTAATACCTCGGGAGCGTCGATTTTGGGAGAGCTGCTCTCGGCCGGACTCGGGGTGCAGGGGATGCTCTGGGCCACCAGCCCCGCCTGCACCGAACTCGAAAGCCACGTACTGGACTGGTTGGTCGAGATGCTCGGCCTGCCGCAGGCATTCGCGTCCGAGGGAGCGGGCGGCGGAGTAATTCAAGATACAGCGTCGAGCGCTGTGCTCTGCGCCCTGATTGCCGCGCGCGAACGCGCCCAGGCGGGCGCGGGTGCGGGCGCGGGCGCGGCGCCCGGGCCGTTGGTGGCCTATGCCTCGAACCAGGCGCATTCGTCGGTGGAGAAGGCGATTCACATTGCCGGCGTGGGCCGCGGACAGTTGCATTTGATCGAGGTGGACGAGAACTTCGCCTTGCGCCCGGAGGCGCTCGCGGCGCGTGTGGCCGCCGACCGGGCGGCGGGCATGCGCCCCTTTTTTGTGGCCGCGACGGTCGGCACCACCAGTTCGAACGCCATGGATCCGGTGGGGGCGATGGCCGGGATCTGCGCCACGGCGGGCGCGCCGCTGTGGCTGCACGTGGACGCCGCCATGAGCGGCACCGCCGCGCTCTGCCCCGAATTCCGCCCCTTGTTCGCCGGGGTCGAGAGCGCCGACAGCTTCAACTTCAATCCGCATAAATGGATGTTCACCAATTTCGATTGCAGTTGCTTTTGGGTGCGCGACCGCAAGGCGCTGACCTCGGCGCTCAGCATCCTGCCCGAATACTTGCGCAACCAAGCGACATCCTCGGGCGCGGTGATTGATTACCGCGACTGGCAGATACCGCTGGGCCGCCGGTTCCGCGCCCTGAAGCTCTGGTTTGTCATTCGATCTTTCGGGGTCGAGGGCCTGCGGCGCGAGGTTCGCAAACACGTTGGCTGGGGCCAGGAGTTCGCGGGATGGGTGGCCGCCGACCCGCGGTTCGAATTAGCCGCGCCGGCGCCGCTGAACCTGGTCTGCTTCCGCCATCGCGGCGGAGAGGACGCAAACCAGGCCATCATGGACCGGCTCAACCAAAGCGGGGATTTGTATTTAACCCACACCAAACTTGACGGCAAGTTGACGCTGCGCATGAGCATCGGCGCCGCGCGCACCGAACATCGGCATGTGGAGCGCGCCTGGCGGCGCATCCAGGAGGAGGCGGCGCATTGGGAAAAACGCAAAGGGCAGGCGCGGCATGCCGATTGATTTTCCCCGCCGCATTGTTTGCCTGACCGAGGAGACGACCGAAACCCTCTACCTGCTCGGCGAGGGCGACCGCGTGGTGGGTATCTCCGGCTATACCGTGCGCCCCTGGGAGGCGCGGCAGAAGCCGCGCGTCTCCGCGTTTACAACCGCCAAGTTCGACCAGATCACCGCTTTGCGGCCGGATTTGGTTTTGACTTTTTCCGATCTGCAAGCAGATATCACTCGCGAGCTGGTGCGGCGCGGCATAACAGTATTTAATTTCAATCAACGCAGCGTGGCGGAGATCGTTGCCATGATGCGCACGCTCGGGCGCCTGGTGGATGCGGCGGAAAAAACCGAGGCGCTGCTCCGCCGGCTCGAGACGGGACTCGAATTAATTAGAGCATCGGCGGCGCAATTCCCGTTCCGCCCGCGGGTGCTGTTTGAGGAATGGAAGGATCCGCTGATCACCGGCATCCGGTGGGTCGAGGAACTGATTGAGATTGCCGGTGGTGAGCCGATCTTCCCCGAGTTGCGCGAGCACCAGGGTGCGCGTGAGCGGATCGTCAATCCTGACGAAGTAGTTATTCGCAACCCGGACGTCATTGTCGCGTCCTGGTGTGGGCAGAAAGTGCAAAAGGAGGCCATTCGTCAGCGCTATGGATGGGATGGCATCGAAGCGGTGAAGAAGGGGCATGTGTATGAAATCAAATCTACTTACATACTTCAACCCGGGCCTGCCAGCCTAACCGAAGGAATTCGGCAACTACATAGGATTCTGGCAAGGGTTGCGGGAGCTGAGGTGTCAGCAACGCTAGCGCCGGAGGAGAAGTGCGACGTGTTAAACTAGTTTTAGACTAGATGGGCAGAGGATGGCATATGCTCACGTTTGGATTATTTGAGGCAAAGACGCAACTCTCGGCACTGGTAGAGCGGGTCGCGAGCGGCGAAGAGATCACGATCACAAAACACGGCATGGCGATGGCGCGCCTGGTTCCCATGCAGCCGGTCACCACGCGGGACCGGCACGAAGTGGCGGCGCGCATGCGGCGGATGCGGAGCGAAGCGAACTTGGAGGGGATCACAATTCGCCAGTTGATTGAGGAAGGCCGCCGGTTTTGAGCAGCTTCGTCCTCCACGCCTCGGTGGCGCTGTGTTGGTGTTTCGAGAATCAATCGAATGCCTATTCCGACACCGTTTTCGCGCGAATTGAGGCTGGGGCCGAAGTCTGGGTGCCGTTCCATTGGCAGCTGGAAATCGGCAACGCACTGGCCCGCGCGGAGCGGCAGAAAGCCCTGACGCCCGATCTGGTGGGCCAGTGGGCGCGGGAATTGATGGCGTTTGGAATTCAGGTTGACCAGCCGGGCGCGGCGCGTGGATTGCAGGAAACGTTGGCGCTGGCGCGGGTGTCGAAGCTTTCGAATTATGATGCGGCCTACGTGGAATTGGCGAGCCGGGCCCAAATGCCGCTGGCTACGCTCGATCACGCGCTGCGCGATGCCGCCATGCGGCGCGGAGTGGCCTGGTTCAATGCGGAGTGAGATTGCCATTAGAATGGGCGCATGCGTTTTTCGCTGACTCTGCCGGTGCTATGCATCGCGTGCCAACTGACCGCCGCCCAGGTTCCGGGGAATATGGCGGGCGATTTGAAGGATTTCGCGCGTACGCCCGCGATCACCGGCTACGAGGCAACGCTGGCCGGCCAGGTTGCCGCCGAGTTGAAATCTCTCTCGCCGCAACGGGATAACCTCGGCGACGTCACCGTAACCGTCGGGCGGGGCGAGCCCCGGCAACTGTTTATTACCCCGCTCGACGAACCCGGCTACATTGTCACCGGCATCACGCCCGATGGATATCTGCGCCTGCAGCGCCTGCCGACGCGCGCCAATCTGCCGCTGTTCAACGAACTGCAGACCGCCGAGCCGGTGCGCATCGGTACCGTGCGCGGCGGATTCATTAACGGCGTCATCGCCGGCATCTCGGTCCATCTCCAGCCGGGGCGGTTGAACCCTCCCGACCCCAACGATCTCGACAATATGTACGTGGATATCGGGGCTACGTCGGCCGCGGCCGTGCGCGCCGCCGGAGTTGATATCCTCAGTCCGGTCGGTCTCGACACGAATCTTTACACAATGCAGGGCGGCTACCTGACCGCGCCGGGCATTGGTGACAAGTTCGGAGCGGTTGCGCTGATTGAAGCTTTGCGGCAACTCAATCCCGCTAACGTTCAGGGTACGGTGGCGGTCGCTTTCGTTACCCAGCAGTGGGCCGGCGCTCGCGGTATGGCGCGGGTGCTGGAAGAGCAGCCGCCCGCCACCAAGGTCATCTATGTCGGCCGGCTGGATCGCCCCTTGCGCGATACCAGCGTCACCCACTGGGGAATTCCGGTGGCCTGGCCCTCTACGCCGGCGGAAATGATTAACGGCGGCGAGCTCGCGTCGCTGGTCGCCAAGATCGAAGCCGCGCTGGGCGTGTCCCCAACCGCTCCGGCGATGCCGACGGGCGAAGCATTGCCCGAGCCGCACCTGCCGGCGAAGCCCGCGGCGGCGCCGACCGCGGAAACAATCCTAAAAGCCGTCGCTGCGCCCTATGGTGTCAATCCGCACGAGCGCCGCGTGGGCGAGACCATCCAGGCGTTGCTTCCGCCCTGGGCCAAGCCATCAACCGACGCCAGCGGCAACATAATTTTGCACTGGGGCAGTGGCAACGCCAATGGCCCGCGCCTGCTGTTCGTCGCGCATCAGGACGAAATCGGCTTCGACGTGGCCTCGATCGCCGACGACGGCCGCCTGGTACTTCGTTCCCGAGGCGGCGGCGATCTCGACTATTACGTGGGCCACCCGATTCTGGTCCACAGCGCGGGCGGAATGTTCCCCGGCGTCACCGAACTGCCAAGCGGCTGGCAAGCCCGCGGGTTCAAACTGGCCGGGTCGCGCATCACCGTCCGCGCCGATATCGGCGCGCGCTCGGCTCAGGCGGTAGAGGCGCTGGGTATTCAAGTCGGCGATTCGGTGACAATTCCGAAACAATATCGAACGCTTTTGGGCCGGCGCGCCACGGTGCGCGCCTTCGACGACCGGGTTGGCGATTCGGCGTTGATCGCCGCGGCCTGGGCCTTGGGTCCACAACTGCCCGGGCGCGACGTGACATTTCTCTGGTCGGTCGCCGAGGAGATCGGCCTGGTCGGCGCCAAGGAGGTCGCGGAACGGCTCGCCAAAGAGGGTCGCGCCCCCGACTACGTGTTCGCCATCGATACCTTTGTCAGCTCCGATTCGCCGCTCGAATCCCACCGCTTTGCCGACACGCCAATCGGCGATGGCTTTGTGATCCGCGCCGTTGACGACAGCAGCATTATCCCCTGGCCGTTGGCCCAGCGTTTACAGGCGATGGCGCGCGCGGCCGGCATCTCCGTGCAAATCGGCCAGACCGGCGGCGGTAATGACGGCTCGGTGTTTCCCGTATTTGGCGCGGTGGATGTGCCGCTCAGCTGGCCGCTGCGCTACTCGCATTCGCCCGGTGAAGTGATTGACACCCGCGATCTCGATTCGTTAACCCGCGCTCTCGATATGCTGGCGCGCCATTGGTAATTTAGGCGAACTTTTGCAACTGCGCTCGCAGCCGCCAAAAAAGCGCGGCTCCCGCTGCTTGCGCGCCCGCGCCCATGATCACCAGCGCGACGATATTGTGGTCGAGCAGCAGGCCCATAAGCGCGCTCCCGGCAAACCAGGCGACGCCCCAAACCGCGTGAAACGTCCCAAACGCGTTGCCGCGCTTGTTCATGGAAACCACTTGCGCAATGCCCGAGCGCAGACACGCCGATTGCGCGCCCGTACCCACCGACCAACAAAACAGCGCGGCAATGGCGCTCGACGTGCCCCCAAGAAATCCCAAGGGCAGCGCGAGCAGCGAGATCACCGTCCCCAGGCTGAGCATGGCGATGCCCCAGCGGTCGTATAAGCGGCCCACCGCTAAACCGAATATTCCCTCGCTGCCCATCGCGGCCGCGTATAGCAACGGAATGGTCGAGCCGGTGATCAGGCCCTGGCGCGACCAGTAATAGGCGAAAAAGGGAAAATCAACATAGCCAAACGCAATCAGCCCGGCGGCGACGACGTAAACCCAATACAGGCGCGGCAGCTCAAAAGTCAGGGGCGCAGGGGGCGTGTCCGGCTTATGACCGTGCCGCACCGCGCGGGCGACCAGCAGCGCCGTTAGTGCCGCGGCGGCGGGGATGGCCAACGGCAGAAAAGCCCGACTGAAACTGTGTTCCCGCGCCACTGCCAGCGCCACCCATAAGGGCCCAAGCACAGCCCCGGTTTGATCCATGGCGCTGTGAATCCCGAAGCCCCACCCATGGCCCACCGCTGCGGTCGCCTCCGACAACAGCACGTCCCGCGCCGGCCCGCGCAGCGCTTTGCCCGTGCGCTCCGCGATGACCAGCAGCGCCGCGATCTCCCAGTTGCCGGCAAAGGCCAGCGCCGGCACCACAAGCAGGTTTACAACATACCCGCCGATGGCTTGCGACCAGTAGGCGCGCGTCCGATCCACCATGCGGCCGGAGAAGTAACGCAGGCTGGCGGCGCACATTTCACCGAACCCGACCACCAGGCCCATCTGGAAACCGGTGGCGCCGAGGTGCTCGAGATAGGGGCCGACGATGGAACGCGCGCCCTCATAGGTCATGTCGGCGAAGAGGCTGACGATGCCCAGCAGGATGATGAACCGCATGGCCGCGGCGCGGGGCGAATCAGTGGCGTGCATGGGGTGGTGGTTCGGGCACGGCGGCGCCGTCCTTGCGCGGGTCGCTCGCGCCGTAGTTCACGCCGGTGCGGGCGTCGTGAATCACCGCCTGTCCGCCGCCCATGGTGGAGGAGAAATCGCCCAGCACCTTGAGCTGGTGTCCGCGAGCGGTGAGCGCGTCGCGTACCGCGGGCGCGATGCGATTCTCGACCGACACCGCGCAGCCGCCAAAATCGAGTTTGGTGAAGCGCGGCGCTTCGAGCGCGGACTGGATGTTCATGCCGTGATCCACAACGTTCGACACAAACTGCGCATGCGCCTGGGCCTGGTTCAATCCGCCCATGATGCCGAAGCCCATGTGCAGGTCGCCTTTCTGCATGAAGGCGGGGATGATGGTGTGAAACGGGCGTTTATGCGGCGCGAGCGCGTTGGGCAGCGCCGGGTCAAGGTCGAAAAGTCCACCGCGGTTTTGCAGCGTGAAGCCGTACTCGTCAACCACGACGCCCGAGCCAAAGTGGCTGTAGAGGCTCTGAATGAGCGAGGCAATGTTGCCGTTCCGGTCAACCACAGTTAAATAGATCGTTTCGCTGCCCAACCGCGGCGGCGCGCCCGGCTCGACCGCGCAATTCGCTTTTTGCGGATTGATCAAGGCCGCACGCGTCTTGGCGTATGCGAGCGAGGTGATTCCGGCCACCGGCACCGTGGCGAAGCGCGGGTCGGCGACGTACCGGCGCAGATCGGAGTAGGCCAGTTTTTGGGCTTCGATCTGCAGGTGCAGTTCCTCTACCCCGCGCGACGGCAGTTGCGCCAGCGGAAACTGCGAAAGAATATTCAGCATTTCAAGCGCTGCCATGCCCTGGCTGTTCGGTGGCAGCTCGAACACCTGCCAGCCGTGGTAATTGGTGGTGATGGGCGTCACCCATTCCGGCTTGAACTCGGCCAGATCGGCCTGTGTCATGGCGCCGCCCAGGCGGTGGCTGGTGGCGAGCACGGCGCGCGCCAGCTCGCCGGTGTAAAATGCGCCGGCGCCCTGGCTGGCAATGAGCCGGTATGCCGCCGCCATCTGCGGATTGCGGAACATCTCGCCCGGCTGCGGCGCCTTGCCGTCGTGCAGGAAAACCTTGCGGCCGTTCTGATCGCCCGCGAGCTTCCCGGCTTCGAGGGCCCATGCGGCCGCGATCAACTCCGTCACCGGATAGCCACGGTCGGCGTAATAGATTGCCGGCTGAAATAATTCACTCCAACCCAGCGCGCCAAAGCGATCGTGCAGTGCGCTCCAGCCCGCGACCGCGCCGGGCACCGTCACCGACTCAATTCCGGTCTGTGGCATGGCGCTCAGTCCCTGGCCGCGCAGCCGCGCAATAGTCAAGCCCTCAGGC